>DXUR01000001.1 GCA_019417795.1 Clostridiales bacterium
TCATAATGAGAATTATCCCGTCTGAAAATGACGGATTCGTGCTTGTCCTTTTTGATTTTGCCCTCTTTGATGAGCCGCTGCTTTTCCACCCGGATACGCTCCAGCAGAGCCTCTGCTGGTTCGTCAGACGGGTCTTGCGGTACCAGCTTACCCTGAACTGCCTCTTGTAAAATCGACTTCTTGAGGGACTCAGGGAAGGCTTCCTGCATTGCTGTGGTTTCATCGTATACTACGCCATAGTTCTTCACTACTGGTAGGACTTCCGACAGTTTCGCCAAAATACGGCGTTGCTCATCAAGGGGAGGAATTGGTGTTAGATACGCTTTGATGGTCGCTGTGGCAAGTTCCTTCTGCTTCGTAGTACCGTCTGCCTGATCTTCTATAACGCTTTGTACGCTTGGATTGGCAAAGTAGTAGTACAAGTATTCCGGGAGAACAAACTGTTTCAGAGGGCGTATAACGGTGACATGGCTATCAGCAACAGCCAGCTCATACGGATTAGCTGCGGTTTTGTAAATAGCCATTCGTCCAAGTGTGCCAAGGCCAGTAGAGTTCCACATTAGGTCGTTGTCCTGCAAAAGACGCTCAGGCCCATAGGAGGACAGAGAATTCGGCTCAATAAACTGTGCCTTTTCAATCGAAAAACCGCTCCATTGATTGCACTTTTGGGCGACAACGGGGTACTTTTTGATTGGAGAATACTTCGGTGACTTTCCACGCTGGATGTACTCACAGACATCAATGAGCCGCACCCACTCCCACGAATCGGGGATGTCAAACGGTACCTCATCCGCCAGCGACCGCACTTCATCGCCGATTTTCTCATAAGGAGTATTATCGGCACCTTTGAAGATGACGGAGGGGTTCTTTTCGCGCTTGATTTTCTTCTCTTTGATGAGCCGCTCTTTCTCTGCATGGATGCGTTCCAGCAAAATGCTAGCGGGTTCGTCATTTGGGTCCTGCGGCACAAGCTTGCCCTGAACAGCCATCAGGAGAATGGAGTTTTTCAGTTGCTGCGCAGTCATTCGGCGGCCTCCTCCGTAATGTCAATGCCAAGGATATCGGTGATCTGGGCAAGGATGCGGTCAATGTCAGCATTCAGGCTGGCCCGTTTTTCCTGATACTGCAGAATCAGTTCCTTCGGCGGAAGGATCTCCTCCTCTTCATGAGGATAGCCGCAGAGATCAATATTGTAATTCCGCGCCTTCAGATCTTCAACAGAATATTTCTTCGCCTTGTCAAAGCCGCCAATAGTGATCTCCTCACGATTGTCCCACCACTCAACGACCGGAGCAAAATGCTCCAGCTTCATGGGCTTCGTCTTGGAGAAGTTCTTATATCCTTCCGGCATATCCAAGCGGTAGAACCAAGTTTCCGTCGTGGGATGCGTCCGATCGAAGAACAGAATATTTGTCGTGATAGAGGTGTACGGTGCAAAAACGCTATGCGGCATGCGTATAATAGTGTGAAGGTTAAATTCAGATAGCAGTTTTTCCTTAATTGCAATCTTTGCATTATCAGTGCCGAACAGGAAACCATCGGGGAGAATGACAGCGGCACGGCCATTCTGTTTGAGCCGATACATAATCACGGACATGAAGAGGTCGGCAGTTTCACTACTTGCAAGATCTGCAGGAAAGTGATTCTTGACCTCTGTTTTTTCATGTCCGCCGTAAGGGGGATTCATAAGAACTACATCGAACTGATCTTCCTCGGTATAATCAAGCACATCCCGCAGAAGTGAGTTGTCATGATACACCATCGGAACATCAATGCCGTGCAGCAGCATGTTCGTGATGCACAGAGTATACGGGAAAGGCTTCTTCTCAATCCCATAAATAGAGGTTGCATACTCCTGCTGGTCTTCTGCCGTTACGACCTGCTTACTCAGTTCATTCAACCAACTAGTCAGAAAGCCCCCTGTGCCGCACGCAAAGTCTGCGACCTTTTCGCCGAGCTTCGGTTTAATTGTCTTCGCCATAAAATCAGTCACAGCACGAGGCGTATAGAATTCACCAGAGGATCCGGCGCTCTGGAGTTCCCGTAAAATGGACTCATATATTTCCCCAAACGCATGGCTCTCCTCGTAATCATCCAAATCCAGGTCATCGATGATATTGATCACTTGGCGCAGCAAAACGCCGTCCTTCATGTAATTGTTCGCATCCTCAAAGGTTGTCTTGACAATAGCTTTTTTGATGGGTGTTGCTGCAGTCACATTAAGCCCCTTCAGAGTTGGGAAGAGTTTATTATTCACAAAATCAAGAAGCGTGTCGCCCGTCATCGCCTTACCCGACTTATCATCAGCGGCCCAGTTATTCCAGCGGCATTCTTCTGGAATAATTGATGTATAGGGCCGATCTGTATATCGCCATTCCTCTTCCTTTGTATTGTAGACTTTCAAGAAAAGGATCCAGGCCATCTGCTCAATGCGCTGAGCGTCACCATTCACTCCCGCATCATTCCACATGATGTCCCGAATGCGCTTTACAAAACCTGTTAAACTACTCATGATTAACCCGCCTCATATAATTCATTCTCAAGTTCATGAACAGCTTCGTTATACTTATCCTCGCCGCCGAAGAACTTGAATATCCTCTGGATCTTCCCAAATTTTGCGAATTGTGGAGTTGTCAGAATAGCTTCATGCTCTAACTCGTAGATTCCGACATTCATATACTGATCCAGAAGCGCTTCCAAGACTTCTCTTGCCACCCCGCTATACTTGCTGAGGAAATCCCGCTTCTTCACATTGTTGGCTCTCTCTTTTCTGGTAAGTGGCTTTTTGTCAAAGGCAACATGGCAGATGAAATCGAAGTCATCTACATCGCTCATATGCTGATCCGCTTTCAGTGCTTCAAGGTCAATCCCCTTGCTGGCCAACAATTCTTGAATCTTCTTTTTCTTTTCCTCGGATGTCCACTGCCGAATAAAGTTGTCGAGGGAAGCGTATGTACCAATAATATTCGTTTTGGTGTAATCGACGATGCTCTCCTGCCGCAGGAGTTTCCCATTCGTATCATACACAGAGACCGTTTTATTGATTATGCGGACACGACACCCATTTTCATCAACAATGGGCTTTTCTTCTGGTGGATACGGTGGATCAACTGGGTCAGGGTCGGGATTTGGTTTAGGTCCAGGAGGACAGGGACCACGCTTTTCTCTCCCATAATCTTCATCAATTTCAATCGGGCCATCCCAATCAGGATCAGCAAAAAGGGCTGTAACACCGCGAATGTCCATAACTATAAAATGGGTCTTTCCATCTTTTTCGCGTATTCTTGTGCCTCTTCCGATAATCTGCTTAAACTCAGTCATTGAGTTGATCCACTCGTCTAAAACGATGAGCTTTGTCATCTTGCAGTCGGCTCCAGTTGACAACAGCTTAGATGTCGTTGCAATGACCGGCGTTTTCGACCCGACCGAAATGAAGTAGTCGAGTTTATCCTTGCCAAAAGTATCGTTGCCGGTAATGCGTACAACATAGTCGGGATACTTTTGCATCATATCAGGATTCTGCCTTGCGAGCTCATTTCTCATACGAAGTGCAGCATCTTCTGTTGCGCAGAACACAATGGTTTTGGACATCCGATCAGTCGCTTTGAGGTAGTCTGTAATTTCTTTTGCGACTTGGACAATGCGGTCTTCAATTATGATGTTATAGTCATAATCCCTGTTATTATAAATTCGGTCAGGGATCTCATGCCCGTAAATATCAAGTTGACCTTTCCGTGGGCGCCAACCATCGCCAATGTCGGTCGTTATATTGATGACTTTGAAAGGCGCCAGAAAACCATCCTCGATGCCATCTTTCAGGCTATAGACATATACCGGCTCGCCAAAATAATCTATGTTGGAAACATACTTAGTCTCTTTTGGGGTTGCGGTCATGCCAATCTGGGTTGCCGAGGAGAAATACTCCAAGATCTTCCGCCAATTGCTTTCCTTCTTGGCTGAGCCGCGATGACACTCATCAACGATTACGAGATCGAAAAAGTCTTTGCTGAATAGCTGAGCAAGACGTTCGACAGTCTCATCCCCATCTTCTGTATCGTCATCGTCTTTTCCCGCAAGTTGTTGGTAGAGTGAAAAGAATATCTCGTGCGAGGTAATCGTAAGAGGATCGTCCTTCACAAAATTGACTTTATGAATCGTTTTTTCGAGCGGAGCAAAATCCTGTTGGATTGATTGATCGACCAAGATGTTACGATCAGCCAAATACAATATTTTTTTCTTCATTCCGCTCTTTAGAAGGCGATATACAATTTGGAATGCAGTATAGGTTTTGCCTGTACCTGTGGCCATCACCAGCAAGATGCGATCTTGACCTCTGGCAATCGCATCAAGAGTCCTATTGACAGCGTTACGCTGATAATAGCGAGGGGGATATGTATTCTGCCCTGAATAGAACGGCTGCCGAATGACGGATTCCTCTTGCTGTGTGAGCCCTTCTCCATGGTTGGCTCCAGCCTTGAATCTCGCATAGAGAGCATCAGGAGCTGGAAAATCCTCCATAGAAATGCTGCGCTCTTCTCCGGTGAGGAAATCATGCTCCATAAAACCATCACCATTAGAACTGTAGGCAAATGGAATGTCCATCATTATGGCGTATTGCATTGCCTGCTGCAGCCCATCTCCGACAGCATGCTTGTTATCTTTCGCCTCAACGATTGCAATCGGAGTGCTTTCGTTCAAATAAAGAATATAGTCTGCTTTCTTGGCTTCCTTGCGGGAGACCATATTTCCTCTCAAGTTGATTTGTCCATCTGTAATTCTTGTCTCCATTGTAATAAGACTAAGCGCCCACTTTTTTGTTATGGCAGGCGTAATAAACTGAAGCTTGATATCCTCTTCAGTCATCTGCCTTTTCGATAAGACTGCTGCCATGCGATTATCCTCCAAACTTCCGATAGTTGCTGATTATCAGAACTTGATGCATATAAGAATTATTCTACGATTCTGCAAATTTCGGCAACCTCATCCAAGGTTTCGGTTCTTGGGGTTAATCTCATCCACCAAATATTTCTTGGTGATCTGCGCATAAAGAGTATCGTCCTCAGGAATAACCTTTCCATCTTTGATCAGGTTGGCCATAGCCAAAAGGAGCAGGGAAACGGTCGTAATGCGTTGCTGACCATCAATGACGAGGTAGTCAGAACTACTGCCCATAGGATCGCTAACAGAGACAATTCCTCCAAAGAAATGCCAACGTTTTCTATCACGAATGGTACGAACAAGATCCTGATACAGTTTCCTGCAGTGTTCCTCGCGCCAATCATAGTTTCGCTGATAGACAGGAATGATCAGCTTGTCCGCGTTTTTCAAATAATGAGTAAGAAGTTTTCCTTGGCCGTTCATGATTTACCCTCCAGCCCATCAGTGGCGTTCTTCTTTCCGGGTTTCTTATATTTCTCGGAGTAACCGATATACTTTCCGCTCTTTATTCTGGCATCCACTGGCTTTTCTGCGTCTTTCGGAAGGAGCCAACAATAACCAGCACGCTCTGCGCCCGGTATCCGCCCTTGAGAGCAAAGCGTTTGAATACGCCTGTTAGATAGGTTCCATTTAGTTGCTGCTTCGCTTATGGTCATATAATCCATCTCGACACCTCACACATAACAAAGAGGTCCTGTCGTGGCAGAACCTCTAAATGGCTGCCAAAGTACGCAGCTGTAAAACTATCAAGTATCAAGTTAATAATACACCATCATGCGAATAATATCAAGCCAGCTATGTGGATTAGCTACGACCATTTCGTGAACAATCGGCACAGACTCCCCGGTTTGCACCTCCCTTGCCACCGTAATAGGACATCTGCGCATCCTGCTTAATTCGGCCGCAAACCGTACACATGATCCATCGCCGATTGTAGCGATCCACTGTCCATTCATCAGAGGTCGGGTCATAGCTCTGGCAGATCCGGATATATTCCGCATCCAGATCCTCTTGCGTAGGACCGGATGGGACCACATGCCTAGCAGCATACGGTGTTGGACGAGTATAGACTGATCTTCGTTCGAAATATCTTTCTCGCTCTTCGCGCAGCAGGATCTCTTCTTCATTCGTTCTCCTGATCTTATCGATGTCGGATAGCCGATCTTGCAAATCTCTCTTGAAGTCTTCTTTCTTCTGGATGCCGGCCTTGGCGACACAGAGGCAGGCTGGAGGCTCAGCCACATTGAATCTGCAGTATGCGCAATCGACCCACCTTGCCGAGTATTTCCCTTTGTAACGGCCAATGGAGATGGGGCAATGGTATCCGCTCCCATGTCCTTCAGGCTCAATGGCTACCGCATAGTATTTCTCTTTCCAGTGCTGTTCAAGACGACTGAATACCCACTCCGCTTTCTCATAATTCTTCAGAATGGTCATAATGCGATCAGGTGTAAATTCCTGATCCTCGTCCAACTTCGGCATAGCATACTTGAGCAGTGAGTAACCGTCATTCTTCGCCTCGGTAGCCAACGAAGCGAGATCCTCACTGTCATAATAATGGTTGAAGTCAAGGAGGATGCGTAAGCAACTACCCTGTGCTTTGATCGTCAGGAGGGGCGGATAGGCAAGCGGCTCGCATTTGAACTCCACAGAGTCAACACGGACAGTTTTGACGTTTTGGAGCAGCTCATCTTTGGACCATGCAGGGAAGCGCAGCATCACGGGAGGAAGGGTCAAACAATCCGTCTTTTCCAATTCGGCTGCCAAAGCCTTATAGATAGCAACCTCACTGGCATACATGCACTCATAGTTGGAGACATGCGCAAAGTGATGTCGCCGAATCGAGCCCTTTCTCGCTTCGAAGGGCTGTCCGCAGGCAGCACAAACACAGTTGCACTTCTGGCCACTCGGAACTTTGGAAATGTGCATGATCTCCCCTGATTTGCTATGTACGCCAAAGTAAATATGGCTTGCAGATCGCTTTTTTATATCATGAGCCATTGCAGGATCCTCCCGTAAACCCGATGCATCTGTAGAATAATTCGTCTTGTCATTATTTCTCCAAATTGAAATAGCAATCTAATCAGTCTTTCTCCCTTGTAAAAACGCGCTGTAGTCTATCTTGATAAGTGGGCAACTGCTCCAAATAAGGATGGATCCGCCGTTCAATTTCTCTGCGCTCCAATAGCGTTGCTTCGGTGGGATCAATGGTATGACCGACTTCCTCCATGATATCAACTGCCAATTCCCATACGAGTTTATCAAATAGCTCTTCTCCACAATTAACTACGCAGCAACCGGTATCGCCGATGCTACCTTGCACATTGTCAATGCTGATGTAGATATAGCCCACCTTATCCGACCAAAGCAGTTCAAAATGAGTCGATGTTCGGATATAGTCATTGAATACATCAATAACCTGCTCGATGGCACTCTTCGTTTCAGGTTCATAAGTCTTTTTCATTAAGTATTCTCCTCGCTATAAATTTCTAATTGAAGGCACCTGAATGTTACCATACTCGTCAGTTTCGTTCACAACACGAGGATAACAGCAATAATAGAATCGGCCACCTCTTCGATAATCCGTGCCTTTTCGGTATTCTGTGATCAGATTATGCCGACACCCCAGGCACTGGTCATCGTGCCATTCCTTGGTCTTCTCGCAGATATACCACGAGCGAGGATTGCCCTTCATTCTCTTGCATTTCGGCTCATATGGGCTGTGGTTTCTCAGGAAAGCCTCAAAACGTCTTCTTTTATTGAGCATGATGTCTCGTAGGCCGGTAGGAGAAAAAAGGTCCGGAGTGAATCCGTCATCGATAAAAAAGCGGCGATAGTCAGCGTAAGTGTCGTCCTCGGCAATGGCCCATTCCGCTTTGACAAGCCAATCGCAATCATTTTCATCGTCTTCTGCTATCAGCTGAAAGATAATTGCAACATCCAATGTGAACTGGGGAACCACCGACGCGATAGCGCGATTGGGCCATTTCCAAACAAACTTGTCGCAGTTATCTCCGCTGCCAATAATGTACTCATTCGCATAGGCCTCAGTTTCATCAAACACCCAGATAACTTTATATCCGGCTTTAGTATAAAAAAGGTTGCGCCGTTCAAACTCCGTTGAAGTAATGGGACTATGCTGAAACTCAATCACATAGCCTCCAGTCAGGATATCAGCTCGATGAGACTCTCCTTTATACTCAATGACCACCTCTCTGGTGGATTCGGGGAATCGATTCTGCCAGTTGCGATGCCATTCGGACATATCGTATTTCCAGTCATCCACACACGAAGTCACATGAGCGAAGTGCCACGAATTGACTTCGCCCTGGCGAGGAATCACCTGGTTGCCGCACACAGGACAGTAATACTCTTGCCCCTTCTCCGCATCGAGTGCGTGAACGCGGTGATGATCCGCTGTCAAAGCATATTCCAAAGTGATCCCTCCTCACAGAATAATCTATTCACTGCCTTCTTGGCTGCTCGCGTCTCTCTGGAAGCCATACTCAAAAAAGCACATGTCCAGGATTTTGGCTGCCGGATACTCAATTCGGCTGCCGCAATGTTTCCGGAGCTTTTCAAACTCATCCTCATGGTCAAGATATAGGTTGCCAAGGGTTCGGATGGATTTCGCACTGAATGCTTGGGGTGCTGCACCGGTATCAGCAAGAGCCTTTTTGAAATACCGATCATAGGCGGGTACGCAGCCCACAGTACCCAGCAAGATCTTGGTAAGCAAGGTATCCGTTGGGATGCCGACACCGGACGCCACATAAGCTTCTGTAATGCTCTCGCTAAGCTTCATGATGCGGTCAGCATAATACTCCTGCGAGAGTTTCTCGGGAGAAAGGTCCCAGAGATCATCCCACTCCGGCTGATAAATCAAACGGACAACATCCGCATGGATCTTGTAATCCTTCTGCATGAGGAAAGAGTTTCGAAGCATACCCCAACTGGCCAAATACCAAGCCAAGTGAAGGCAGAGATAGTCGGTCGTGGCGTCAATCTGCGGGCACCTATTCAGCCGAAACGCTTCATGGCAGTACTCCCAAGAGAGATACCGGTGATGTGGATCATCCTTCATACTGTCATAGCACTCGTATCCGGCATGAATGGCTTCAGCAAGTTTTTTCTGATCCACAACACGATAGGGCGGCTTACTATGGTGCGTGTGGCCCTGTGCTTCGCCTTTCCTGAATACGACCCATTGTTCCTCTAAACTAATGGAATCCACGACATATCCCGCACTGATCCAGCTGGAGCAAAAGGATGCAGGGTTTGAGAGATTTGCCCAGGATGGTCTGTTCTTATATGCGTGGTTAGGGATTGGGATGATCTGGTTCAACTCATCGAAAGTAAGCTTAACAGAGTCTCCTCCGTGTTCCTTCAGCCAATTTCCAAGTGGAACATATTTCTCTCCAATAGCCATATCCGTCACCCATTCAGTTCATGAGGCTTGAACACTCTTTTGTCCAGCGCGAAGATGCGACTGCTCACCTCTCCCACCTGGAGACCGGCCAAGGTCTCGCGATAGATTTCCATCCGGCTGTCAAGCATATCGATCTGGGAGAGCAACTCGCTCTCCGCACAGATGGGCTTCACTGCAGCGCCGAATTCTGGCTCTCCGTGATGGGAAAGAATCATGTGCTGCAGCAAAACGGACTTGTCTTCAGGGATCCCCAGTTCCGAAGCTATGGCAGCAACTTCCTGTGCACCCATTACGAGATGGCCAAGGAGCTGTCCTTTCACCGAATACTCCGTGACGAGGCCGAGCTGAGAAAAGGTAAACTCCTTCTCTTTGGCAAAGTCATGCAGGAACGTGCCTGCAAGCAGCAGGCTGCGATCGATGATATCCCCGTAAAGGCCGGCCAGGAAATCAGCCGTTTTCATCATGGTCGCAGTGTGCATCAGAAGTCCGGAGATAAAGCCGTGGTGGACGCTTTTGGCGGCCGGGATCGTCTTCAGGGACTCCTTATGGCGGGCCATCATCGTGCTGCAGATCTTCCTGTAATCAGCATCCGTAATCGAACTGATCAGTCTCTCCACTTCTGCCATCGTAGTGTCCACATCAATGGGAGCCACCGGGACTAATGCGGACAGATCATATGTATCGCTGCCGTCAGCCAAACGGATCCGATCAACTGTAATCTGCAAGGCGCCTCTGAACTCGGAGACAGTGCCGCGGATCTTCACAACATCGCCTTCATCTGCAGAGGAGATGGGGCCAGAATAGTCCCATACTTTTATTTCGATGGAGCCGGATCGATCCGACAGAGAGGCGCTCAAAAACGGCTTGCCGGTTGCGGTTGTCTTGGGATATGCAGCTTTCAAAACATAGAAGCCCTCCACCTCATCCGAAAGGGACATCTCTGCGATCAGTTTGTTATACTCCATCTTTATTCCTCCGTAGTCTGTCTTCGTTTACTCGCCTTTGACACGAACCCCAAACCCATTGACTTCAATATCCTCGTCTACGGGAATGAGCAAGTACTTCCGGCCATCAATGATCCTTGTCTCAACCAAGTAGCTGTGCTCCGGATCGAGCGAAATTGTCGCATCGGCGGTCTTAACTTCAAAGCGGCTGCTATCAATCAGATTGGCTGGGTTCAGCGTTGCTCCATCACCAAACTGGGCAAAGCAATTATCACGGAACGCAAGGATCTTTTCCTCTTCCACACCGTTATCGCGCAGGATTGCTGCCGCATCACTGACGGAGAGTTCCAGCGGTTCGGGGTCATGGCTCTCCTTATGCTGTTCAATCTGGTCGCGGAGTCTGTCATGGATAGACTGGACCAGTTCCATATTGCAGGCATCCCCCAAAGCTTCGCTGAGTGCATTCTGGAATGCTTCTTTTTGCTCAGCGGCAGACATGGGGGCTGTGGTATGAAATACGCTGTCGATAACTTCCTGGTGGATCTCATCTGTCTTTCTGGAATAGAACAAAGCATTGTAGATATTGGCCGCACGATCGTCAAAGGCTGGGAACAAGAATCCCAGTTCCGGTGCGGCAACGATCTGGCCGGCACAACTGTGGAACTCATTATCTCCAGGGAAGAATCCCAACTCCGCTTTGCGCTCCTTCACAGGACAGACACAGCAAACGACATAGGAGAATACGGCATCGGATGCATCTGCATCCATCTCGTCGTTTTTGTTCTTACAGGGGACATCGTATGTGTCATATGCCAGGAGGATCAGGTAGTTGCTGTCCCCAAGGTCAAGAGAGTTGATGATTTTCTGATAGAACTCCTCACGGATCTCACCATCTTTCAGTTCCGAGTCGCGCAGTGCCATGAGAAGGCGATGCTCATCACTGTCGGCTACCTGCTCCGTGGAGAAGATAATATCGATCAGGTTCTTCCCAAGTTTGCCGGAAAGAGCCTTCTTCAGCAGGTTCAGGTACTTCTCTGCTTCGTCCTGCGGGAGAATCCCCATGGATTCATCAATGTATGAAACGATTTCACGGCTGCTATTGACAAAACAGCCATAGATACGGCTGATAGCATTCCGATCCATACGAAAACGGCGGCGCAGTTCGCTTACTTCTTTCAAATTCAATTTAGGTTACCTCGCTTATCAAATTGGTCTAGCTGCTTGAAGCAGCAACCTCATCATATCACAGTCTGCCGATTCTGTCACATTCCGAGAACTCGTTGAATTATTCCTGCCAATCATCCTCACAGCCAGTTTCTTGAGCAATCATTATCGCAGTATCGGAGAAAGCGCAGCAGTGTTTCTGCTCAGAATAAGGACACTGACAGGCCATTCTCTCTCCCTGGCATGCTAACTCACGGTTTTGTATTGATTGTTGATTACATCCAAACAGCGTGTTCTGATGTAATCAATCGAATAGTCCCTCAAGTGGTCCACAATCGTTTCACCACACTTAACAAGAAATAAGATTTCCTACTTGGCCGACCAGTCAAGGCTTGCAACGGCCACAGGGAGAATACCCCAGTGCAATGGTCTCATCGCGGGTGCCGAAGAACTCCTGCTTGTTCTTTTCCTTCATATCGTTCACGCTGGAACAGGTGGGATAGTGGAACTTCTTCGTGTTGGTATTAAGGATATAATCTGCCTGCGACGCCTCACTTCTGGTCACTGGCTCCTGCTTTTCAGGCTCTGGGGAAGGTGTGGGAGTTACCGTAGCCGTCTTCTGCTCCTCCTGCTGAGCACCATCTGCCAGCTTGCTCTCGCCTGTGGCATAGTCAATCTCAATGCCCGGCTGGACATTGTAGGCAAAGACGCAGTAGGAAACCCCGGCACCCTTGTCTTCCACAGAATAGCCTTCCATCAAAACACCGTTAGCCAGCAGGTTATTCCCTTCAAAGATTGGGGTCACGCGATATAGGACATGGTTATTAGTCTCCTGGATGTAGTCGGCAACCATGTTCTCAAAGGGCAACATTCCCTCAATATTCAGATACCGTGTGCCCGTGATGAGGTTCTTCGTATTGGCGTTTTCACCAGTCAGCTGATAGCCAATGAGATGGCAGCGGTTATATAAGTACTTGCCATCAACCAAATCATCATAGCGGACGGTGTGCCAGCCGGTCGGCTTTACCATGCCGATGGATCCGCGCTCCTCGGTAGGCATCAAATCCTTCCCAATACATGCGTAAGTCACTCCGCAGCGACCGAGACTATCCAGATCACTGTAGGTCTCAAAGGATTGGGTTGCCAGCTCTGCAGCGGAGAAATAAGGAACATTCCCATTGACCGAGGTATATGCCTTACCGCTATACGCAGGCACATCGCTCGTAGAGAACCGAGAGGCTGTCGTGATCTCTGCAGGAGCACTCGATTCAGCTTGCTGATCCGGCGGTGTGGCCGGTTCTACCACTTGACTTGGCTCAGCTTCTCCCTCGCTTGAATCATCGTCAGAGGTTCCAGCGGGATCCGTCTCTGAGGACTCCACCGGCGTGCTATCCTGCGAGTCAGAGATCTCGGTCTGCAAGGACGAGTTCGGACTATGATTGGACGGTGCCGTGTCACTGCCGCAGGCAGAAAGCATAGAAAAACAGAGTGCAAAGATCAAAAGGCAGGAGAGGATGCGCAATTTCATCTCAGATAAACCTCAATGGTAATTCGCTCGTGAGAGTGCCCGGTAAACTCAACCGACTCACATATTTTCCAGTTGCCTCCGGAGAGGTCTATATCAAAGTGCTGATCAGCGGGGTAGGTTCTGTGCCATCTGAAAATGATGATCTTCTCAATCCACCGTTCAAATGGTGCCAGAGCGGCATCTTCAACAAAACAGTAATCGCCATCAACCGCTTCCTGCAGGAAAGCGTCATCCACATTCAGGTGCTGAATGGATTCCGCATCAAATTGTTGGGCTGAGTAGTGGTTCATCCAGAGCCTAGCATCACCGACCAGCGCGGCAATATGCGCCCGCAGCATTCTGTCTTGGCTCTGACGTCGATGGTTGAACATCATGCCTCCATTATCATCTAAGCAGGCAATCACGATCATAGCGAAATCCCTTCCTTCAGTCTTCCACCTCGGTTGCGGTGAACTGCGTCATGTCACAGAACCCTTTCTCGGCCAACTCCTTGATCATGGAATCGGCATTGGCCCGCACGATTCTTGACACCTCATAATTGGTTCCACTTGCAGCGTACAGCAGCAACAACTGATCCTCCGGATCATAAACGGCCTCTTCCACTTCCAGTGCGATCAGAGCCTGATCCTCGGCATCTCTCAACAGTGCTCTCATAGGTTACCTCCGTCAGTCATCCAGCAATTCTTCGATTTCCTCGATCTTTTCATCGAGATCTTCACATCGCTCCTCCCACTCATCGTAGGCATCGCTGCAAGGATCGTCCGGCTCCTCATCTTCCAGATCTTCGCGTTGCTCTTGGAGTTCCTCCAGAAGGCTCTCAAGCTCATCGCGATCCATGCTCTCGTAGTCCTCATCGCCACCGGTGGAGGCCTTGATTGTTATCTTCACCTCGGCTTCAGTCTCAGATAAGGCGGCCAGAATAGCGCCAAGGCCAAATGCTTGCTCGCTGCTGCTCACTTCACCATCCCGATTGAAATCGAATATACTCATCTGTTTTGCTCCTCTCTTTGATACGATAATGTGGGAACTATACGCATCATAGCAGGGGCTCTGTCCAAAAATACGGACAGAGCTCGCCAAAAACAACAAAAGATGTGAGGCCGCCATGCGGAAGCCCCACATCCTACTTAATCTACAAAGGTCAATCCTTCCGCAATTCCTAGCACGATAAGCTCCATCTCCGACCGAACTTTGGCCTCAGACACTGTAATTCGGTAATCTCGGATAGTGTAGTCAGCTCCAACGGTAGCAGGATAGATATCAATGGCATCTTCGACATAAAGGTCAGCCAGAACAAAACCATTCTCGGCGTGGTCCTTCAAGAGAACTCGGCAATCCAAGCAAAAGTGAGAAACCTTCAGTCCCTTCGTCTCTATTGGAAGATCTACGGTACAGGTGTGGGAGCAGGTATCGCGCCGCCCGGTATAGCCGGCGCATGATGCAAAGCTAAAGGTTCCAGTGGTCTGAATGGGCGCAATCTCATACTCCGAAAAAGGCAAATCAGGATCGTAAATCCGCATTTCATTGCTCTGACCGGTTGTGAGATTGAGGATCACCGGCGCCTGATAACGCTCCCGCTTTCCACTCCCACAAAGGGAACACACCTCTGGCTGGCGATAGGTCAGATAAAGCGCAGTACTAGAGATTACGATTGCAGTACATAGTAAGCCTACCATCAGATGCCTCCAGTTGCCTCTGATCCACCCTCGCATTAGCTCATCCTCAAAAGCTGACCAATATCACGGTCAACATTTTCTCTCATTGTACCGTAAAATGATGATGATTGCAACCAATACTGGTCAATGGGGAGAGATCATATGGAACAGAAAATCCGTCGTGACCGCAACATGGGGTCTAATCTCAGGCGGCTGCGTGATCAGTATGGCATTTCACAAGAGAAGCTCTGCGCTGAGCTCCAGCGTCGCGGCTGTGATATCGGTCGAACCGCTTATGCCAAGTACGAATCTGGAGAACTGAACATCAAGGCAAGCGTCATTATTGAGCTGCGCAAATTCTACAACTGCAGCTATGACGAGTTCTTTGCCGGCTTAGACGAATAAATCGGGGCAGCACGCTTGTGCTACCCCGATTTTCTATTCCTTGAGTTCGAAGATGTACTTCAGTGAGAAAGTGCGCCTTAGCAGTACATCGCTGAGTTTGATGAGGTTGATAGGTGCTTTGAATTCTTTGCTCGTAACAGTAACACAGCTTTACATGATAACGCTATGTCTCTTTAAGTCCAAAACCTCTGTGGCAGAAGCCTGTCAGATTGGACAAATAATCGGAGATTTCCTCCGTATCTGTCATCCCATCCGGTATCTGGACCTCTTTGGGCAGCGAATCAAGATCCTCCGCCAAGTCCACATCCCACTCGATGTTGACGGCTTTCAAATAACGATTGGTATCCATATTCAGTTCCTCACTCTGACAGTTTTCCAAGACACCCGCTGAGCAGAAGTCCTTCAAGATTTTTAGGTGAATTGATTCTTCCTACGGGAGGAGGATTGTCACCGAGTTTCAACTCGGTGACAATTCCACTCTTGAAATGAAGAAATACACGATATCCATTATCCAGCAACCATGTAGATAAAAACACCGACTGATCCGTGTGGATGTTCTCTACATGAAATCGAATTGCCCGCTGCGTCTGGTAATAGCCGATGAAGAACTGATGTCCTTTCGGCAGGTTACGAGGCATGGTCCAATAGTCTTCGTACCAGTGATACTCCATAATCAGCCCTCCGTTTCAGCGCAGACATTGTGGATCAGCTCACTCATGCAGTCGAAAAACCGCTGGGAGCACTGGGCACCCTTAGCTCTCATGTACCGCAGGTGCTCACACTTCCCATTTTCGATCGTGACGCTGGTCAGCTTCTCATTGATCCATCCCTGTGTGCGGAGAGGGACATTAACTCCATATTTCCGCATCAGGTAGTTGACAATAGAAAAAGCGTTGCAGCGGTACCGACTGCGATAGAACTTCACAGTCTGGTTTTGCAGGACACCACCATCTTTGATGGTTCGGATCGCTTCTTGAACGGCCTGCTCGGACAGTCGATTCTGCTCTTCACAGAATGCTCTCTCTTCGGCTTCGGCCTTAGTTCTCCGCTCCTTCGCCACTTCGTCTTCCTTCTTTCGATACACAGCTGACAGTGCAACGCACTTATCAAGCTCACCGAGGATCAGGGCACCGACATAATCTGGGAAACTTTCGCCTCCGTTTTCTTTGGACGCCCCAAAACACGCAACATTGTTGTCAAACAGCTTCTTGATGTAGGATGCTTGGCAAGCTGGGTCGCTGCCCAGGAGCATGATTCTCTCCCGCTCACGCCGGACAGCTTCCAAGACAGCATCATCGCCAGACTTGCGGAGATTATCGAAATAATCATTGCGGGCATCCTTGTTACCATACAACTCTGCGACAGCTGCAGGGTATCCGGCGTGGTCGATCAGATAGAAATCCGTGATTCGCAGAGGAACCAGATAGTCCCGGATCTCCGCATAAAGGAGATAGTTATCATTCTCTGCGCGGGGATACTGGATGTCCGGCTTCCCGTCACTTCTCCATAGCCGATAGGAAACCGTGCCATCAGAGATTTCTCGTTCGAACACAGCTCTCATTTTCTTACCATCTCGGTTAAAATTGCCATCATAAAACAGCGGTTTCATCAATCGTGCATTGCTCACAATCGTTCCTCCAATCATTCGAAAGTCTTCAGGATGTGTTCGTGTTCAATAAGATGCGTGAAATCATCTGCATTGCCATCGCCATAGGCAATGGTCTGCAGGCACTGCTTGTCCGAAGAATACTCAACCCAAGCAAGGCGGACAGCGCCCTCTTTGAAGCGGTCATTGAGATGTTCTCCACGCAGCTCTACAAAGATGCCGGGATAGTCGTGGTCAGACTTGATCCCGACCACGATCTCACCAATTGGTGTCTTGGCAATCAGTTCATCATTCATCGTCATCATCCTCCATAGAACCAGGCAGAGCCTTACTTCGTGTGCGCCGGTCAATACCGCTCATCATCGCTCTCACTTTCTCAAGCCGAACCAGATCGATTTCATCGTCATCGCTGGGCGAGGCCAGTTCCGGTGGTGGGAAAATGTCATTCTTCGAAATAAATGCAGAATAGAAGATGGCAAGTTCTTCCTCCCAAGCGGCCTTGTAAAACTCAAAGTCGGCCTCAATCTCAATGTACTGGGCCGGCGTACAAGTCACACATATCTCCTTGTGCGGCCGTCCCGATTGGGTGCCGACCGTACCGCAGCAGTGACCGCTGCCAAGATGCTTGTAGGCAATCTGTACGATGAGCTTTCTCTCCCAAAAATTGTGATACCGGATGAAGTAGTCTCGCTCTGCGGTGTCTTCAATGTCCTCTTCTGAAATGCCATACTTGGCCATCAGGCGGTTGAGAAGTGCTTCGGCATTCTCTTTTTCGCCGCCAACGCCACGCTCGGCCAGGGCCTTCACGCGTTCCAGGCGCTGCAACAATTCCTCTCGCTCAGTCATACCGCTTCCACCCCCTCTGCAGGAACGAAGTTCGCAAACTCGGTTTCGGCGTTAGGCCGGTGGAGGCACAGGTCAACGATGTCAATGCAGTTATAACAAGGCGACTGGTATGTCGCCTTGTTCTTATGCAGGCAGAGTCCGCAAGGCGGCATATCTGCCATCTGACCGTCAGATCGTCTTTGGTAGAAACCTTTCATTTCACACCTCCATCAGCGCTGTTTCTGACCAAGTAGGTCAGAGCAGATACTGCCGCTGATTTCCACGCCGCACCGCTTCTGCAAAAAGCCCTCCAGAAAGCGGAGCGCAATCATGGCCAAGGCTGCATCGTCCACGCTGGGGCCCACAGGCTCAACTTTAGCCTGCTGCGTAAGAGGATGGATACTGAGAGATTTCATAAGTGCCATATCTACCTGCTCCATTTCCCCGTCCGTCAAATGGCCTTTATAGTCACCGAGCCGGCTGACATCCACAGAGGTGATCTGCTCACAGAGGGCCGTAGAGCGCCGACCAATGCTTTCGATCCGCACATGAGTGGGCATGGGCTTTTTGTACTGGCAGGTCAGGTACACGACCTCGACCACAGGGCTGTGCTCATTGCACTCTGGATTGGATACGATAATGGCGGGCCTGCCGGACCGCTGCTCGGAGCCGATAGTCTCACTGCGATTCACATAGAATACATCGCCACGGTTGATTTCCATAAACAAGTCTTCCTTTCTATCATCACGAATTTCTGCCTTGCTCGAAGGCATAGAAGTCTTCATCGCATTTGAAGCACTGGTAAGCATACCCGGAGATGTCGCTCGGAAACAGTGGATCGCCACAGCGAATACAGGTCCCGACACTCTCACGCAAGACGATGTCCTCCATTTCTTCGTCTGTCACCTCATGCTCTCGCAGATAGTCCTTTGCTGCAGTGATGCCTTTGAAGTAGAGCACTTCGCCATCATCGTTCTGCAGGTATTCAAGGCCATTGATGGTCACGCCATTGATACAGCGCCCAACAATGACCGGTTTAGGGGCCTCCTCGAGCACAAGACCAGGTCGCTGCAGAACCGGGATACCCAGTTCCTCCGCTTTCATGATCTCGGCGCTCATGCCGCTGCTGATCCGGTCGCCGTAGACAACCAGGCGGGTACACATTGCTAACAGCTTCTGCCCAAACTCCAAGGCCAAAGCGCGTTCTTCAGGGGCGGTATCATCGAGCAGAAACGGGAGATAGGCGTGCGGCGCAACGGCACGATTGCCAAACTCCTGTTCTGCTTTCATCATGTAAGTGCTTGCCTTTGCGGCATTGGCCAGCATCTCTGCCCTTGTCGGAGCGGAGAGTGGCGAGCACACATAGGTAAGTGCCATTGGTAATTCCTCCTATTCGTATGTCTGAGGCCCGGAGCCGAGGTGCAAACGCATCGCTCGACTCCGGGCCTTCTTTCAAAAATCAGATGTGGCAGTCAACGACAACAAGGAAGTCGTCATCTTGCGCTTCATTCATCAGGGTCTGCAGCTCGTCGTTCCAGGCACGCTCCTCCTTATCGTTGGTGGAGATGCCGAACCAGCCCATATCGCCAGAGCCTAACCAATCACCATTGCGATCAATGGCTGCGAACGAACTGATCATGTACTGATCCATGTCCGTTGCTCCTTTTCTGGCCTTAAACTCGTCCAGCGTTTCACCCTTCAGGTAGATCATGCTGCCCCAACTGGCAATGCCGTCCTCGACAATCTTGGTCAAAGGACCGAACCCAGTCGGGTCATTGGATGCAAACGCAGCGACACACTTCTGGTATCCCTTTTCAACCTCTTCGACAGTGAGCTGCTTCATGAGGTCCCAGCAGATATCCTTCTTGCGTGCAGCATCCACATACTTATAACCTTTGGGAGCGCCGTCAGGTTCACCACTGCTGCGATCATAGGAGATGATGCAATCCTCCAGATCCTCCTTCACCAGGAAGTTTCTGGAGAAACGGCCGCCGATCTGCCACCAGTCCCACTTGGCGTTGGGATTATAGGTGTAGCCCCACAGTCCTTCACTATCCTGAATGTAGCCACGATGCTCTTCACAGTAGGCTTCGAAAGAGGCGTACCATGCTTTGACGGGATAATCATTTACCAGCTCAAGGGCCTTAGATTCCTCCGTCTGCAGCTTGTCCGCTATGCTCTTTTCTGCACCATACTGATAAATCACATCTTCGTGGATATAGAACTTGTCGGTGAAGATGCGGTCGTAGATCGAGCGTATAGTGCCGTCCGGGTACCGGATGACACGCATGGTGTCAGTCTCGTAGTCGGCTTTTGCCTCGTCCGTCCGATCCTCGAACTCGCGATACTCCGCCTCTTCGGTCTGTTCATCATAAGGGGCCAGAATGCGATGCAGGCAATTCTCGATATCATTGGCGGTTACATGGCTGTTGCTATAATCATGGGGAACAATAACAGAAACAGAAAAGTGGCTCATAATCAAAACTCCTTCAAATTAGATAGTATTTTGCGGATCCTGGCAAAGCGCTTTTCAATCGCTTTCCGCTTAACTCCGCATAGGTCTGCAATTTCACGATTGGTGTAGCCTTGGTTGCGGAACTGGATCGCCTCAAACTGCTTATAGGTGAGGTTATCTTCGATCACACGCCAGATGCCATCATCAATCGGAGCAATTTCAGGTGCAGGGATTTCACAATAGAACTCGATTGGGATTTCCTGCGGTTTTCCGAATTGATCTCGTGCATAGTTCGATAGCTCTGAACGCAGATGGTACCAAACCACCGTGGAGAAGCTGTATTTACGCAGTTCCTCCTCAGTCAGATACCGCACCACCACTTTCAGATACCGCTGGGCTAGGAGCCCATAGTAGTCGTCATCGAGACTGTGCTTCTCCATAAAATCCAAGATGAGACCGTGATGCTCTTCAGCAAATGCCTGCTGCTCAGGGGTAAGAGGGGGCATATGAGACACCTCCTCACGCAGGGGTAGGCAGAGCCGCCTTAACACCAACCAACTCGTCATACTTTCCCCGGTCGATCGGGCGGAACTGTTTCTCGCGGATGAAGAAGTACAAGCGCACTGTCATCACGATATATTCCACAAGATCGGCATAGTAGGTGGATAGACGGGTGTAGTCATAGCTCGGGGTGAAGCGATCCATGGCCTCACACATGTCCACCCAATATGGGTTGGTATCCTGATAGTAGAGGCAGTTGCCCTTGGCATCCCTTGGCTGCTCACCACCAAGATTCTCATTGGAGAACCAGGTTGTCGTGTGGCCAATGACCATGGCAAAAATCTGTTCCTCCGTCTGCCGGCACATAAATTCCGGCAACACCGAGATCATGGACATGAGCTTCCTTAGCGTGCTTACCCGACACTCCAGTTCCTTAAAAAGCCAGTGATACTTGGCGTCCTGTTGGTCAAAGCCTTCTTCAAGCGCCAGCGATAGCCGGCCCTCATAGTACTGCCGGAGTTGCTGCAGCAGATCGATTCCAAAATAGAAATCCATCTACTCCACCTCCAGCTTGACATCATTGATGGCCTTGCTGATCAGCTGCTCTCTGGTGATGTGAAACACTCGGGTAAAGAGATCCATATATCGATCCTGTGCCTCGGGTCGCAGCATGTTGTAGGGAGAGACGATGCCCCAAATAGCCAACTCCTCCTCCGGAAGCGCAAAGGGGTCTTCACGCCATGTTCCGAAGTCGTATTGAGGCCGAGGTGGATTGGCAGCTCTCGCAACTTCATCTGCTGTCTTGGCAATCAGGATCAGTGCCAGTTTCTTTTTCAAGATGACACCGACAAGATCCTCGCGGATCCCACGCCGTACATATTCTTCAGTCAAACCCCTGGCCTTGCGGAAAGCATCCAGCTTCTTCTCAATCAGTCGTTTCGGCTGCTCGATATCTGCCAGCAACTCGCCAAGGGCCAGGAAAAAGGTCACCTCACGATCAGAAATCATCAATCTAACACCTCCTTGAAACGGCTAAGGGAGTGCCGAAGCACTCCCTTGCCAGAAAACAATTACTCATCAATGAAAATGACGAATGCGAAGTCGATCTCGCCATCCGAACCCTTGTGCGTGTAGCAGACATAACTGCCATCGCCGAAGCCGGAGGAGGAGACGACGCCATAGGGCATGACGCCTGCCGACATCTCACTGAGCGTGATATCGCAGGCATGGTTGTACCAAAGGTCTCCGTAGTCATGCTCAGGCTCGGGCATACCCTTGAAGATCGAGTTGTCCTGATAGAACGCCTCGTCATAGAAGCCTGCCTGACCAGAGTCAACACCCACATCGATCGGCTGCTCCAACCATCCGTCCTTCATCTGATAGACTTTCCTCTGACGGATCACGCTGTAGTCGGGGCCAGTTTCCTTGTGACGTACTGCCAGGACGGCACAACGCACGCCCCAGTCGCCCATGTCAGTCTTCAGGACGCCAGCCTCCCATGTGCCGGTCTTGCACTTACCGAAAGTACCGCAGCACCAGACATCACGATCGTAGCAGGGATCACTGACACGCATGGTCTGGGATGTCATCTCAAAGCCACCGAGGACGGTCATCTCTCCGGGGAAACGCTTCCTCATATCTGGCACCTTCCTTACTGCTGCGCCGCAGCACGCTGGTCATCCAGCAGCTTCCTGGCGTCGCGGATCAGTTTCGGGCCGAAGGTCAGCTCCCACGACTCTATGAACCGGGCCGTGCGGTAGACGATGTTGAAGAAGTCCAGGTCATTGATGTTCACATACACCGAGCGTAGCTTCTTGTAAGTGCCCGACTTGATGTGAGTACCACCGGAAGGCGTCTTCTCCTTCACGGCACGGCCGTTCTCCACGATAATGCACCAGGGATAATTCCGGCGCTTACCGTCGTTGCCGACCGACGCACGCTTGATCGACAGTTTCGTCACAGTGCTCAGGCCATTCTCATCGGGGTCGCCGAAGATCTTCTCCTCAGTGAAATCGAAACGGTCCAGGTCATTCTGCATCCGGCTCAGCACGAAGGGGAAAAAGCCGGGAGACAGATTGGCCGTGACTCGGACGGTCTTATCACCTTTGCCGTTGGAGTAATCCTGCAGCACGACGCCAATGCAGGAGTAGGCCCGGAACCCGTCCGACTGCTCCTCGCCCTGAGCGTGCATGTGTGCGTAGTACTCAACCGGTGCCGGCTTGAGCTTGTCCGTGAACTCACACAGTTTCTTATTGGTCATGTAGATTGCGATCTGATTCTGAATACGGTTGTCTTCCACTTGGACATCCCTCACTTTCAATCTTCATAGAGCAAGTCGTTGAACTCGCTGACATAAGTAGCTTCCGGCGTGAACTCCGTCGAAGTCACCTTGGCCCCGTCCACCGTGATCATGTAGTAGGACATGCCGCCCTCGACCACAGCGAACATCTTGCCGTCCAAGTGATAGCCTCGTTCAGATAACCACCCGGCAATGAGCTCGATCCAGTCCGTGATATAGTAGGACTTCTCGGCCTCATTCCATCCCAGATAGGAGCGGCCATTGTCCGGATCGTTGAGCAAGACAAGGTCACAGTACAGGCTCGGGCACGGATTGGGCGGCTTATTCATGCTGAATTTATTGTCGAGTCCTTCCGGATATGGGCCGGCCTCATGAAGTCTTCGATTGAGATCAGACGTCTCCACGGGAATGAAGAATGCACCTTCCTCGCCGAAGTCTCCGTCGCCAAAAAGGCTCATGGGCTTCCGATCCTCCAGATCAGGAAACAGCGTATGGAGCGTCTTCACATTGCGCTTCATATGCCGAATGTCCATGAATTGCTTGAGTCTGGTTGCCAGCGGCTCCTCAACGCAGGGGGTGATGCGGATCGCACCGGTGAAATCTGTATTTGTTCCCATACCTTACCTCCCGGCTGTCCTGGAGTATCTCTCCAGGACAGCTTTGTCATAGCGGCAGATCGGGATCTCAACATATCCACTGCGGCGCTTCTCCACCACTTCCGTGATGAAGCCGATCGACTTCAGGAAAGCCAAAAGACCGGTGTTCTCGCTGTAGTCCTTCACGGCAATGCAGCCCAGAGGGACTTCATCGCTCAAGTTCGCGGTTACATCCATCAGCGGCTCAGCACCTTCAGGCTCCTGCTTGGCGATGCCGATATACGGTGTGCCGGAAAGAGCGCGGGAGTTGTAGAAGAAGCACTGCGGGCAATCCAGATACGGGGTCTTCAAATGAAACAATTCCATAATTGACAGGGTCTCCTCTCAATAGTGATAATCCAGGGTTCCGCCAAAATAAAAGGACCCGCTGAGATCTGTCTCGCGAATCCATTCATCAAGGCTTTTCAGTTCGTCATTGAAGTAGACATAGAGGCTGAACTTATCCTGATAGTGCTCGTTCAGCTTATACATGGCCATGCCGATGTCGTACTTGGTCTCCCCAACGAAGGCGTCCAGCGAGATGCCGGTCAGCTCACAGGCCTTATCCAGGAATGCATGGTACTGTCTTTCGAAGTACTTCTGCTTGGCTTTCGGCTTAAATGTGAAGCTCTTACCATCCTCCGCCACATCCACAACTCTGGCCACAGCATCGAGGAACCACTTGATGTCGTGATCCCGGTCCGTGTCAGCATCCGTGTAGTCAGCAATGGAGTGGTAAAACCAGTCAGGGACAGAACTCTCGCACATGCGCTCATGCTTCAAAATGGGATCCTTGCTCAGTTCAATGATTCTGCTATGCATGTCCTCACCCCCTCTCTTCAATATCCATATCCATCACAGAAGACGGCGCCTTCCGATAATCAGGATCGCTTTTGAAGATGCAATGGGGGTTATCACAACGATCGCCCAAATAGCACGGGAGCTTGTCTACCTCATGATAGAACGGGTGGCAGTAGTAGCCGATCCGCTCATCAATGGCATTGATAGCATTCTCCACGATGTTGGCGATCATCAAGTCATCCCACTGGGGAATGGATAACTCAAACTTCCTCGGTGGCGCTGACTTGGCCGTTAGAGCAACGATGAGCTCATAGGCGGCATTGTTGATGACATCCTTCTTGGTCTTGCAATACCAGTCAAAATCTACTTTTCTCTTCATCTGCTTTCTCCTTGTCTTCGACATCATGCCGCCGCAGAGGGCAGTGCTTGTTATCGCACTCGTCCGTCAGGTAGCAAGGCACCTCATCACAGTAGAAAGGATGGCAGGTATAGCCGACCTTTTCTATGATGATCTCCTTGACCGCATCAACCACTTCGCCGATGATCGCCATATCCCAGTTTGGGGTAGCAGGATCATCCTCTAAAGAGGCACCGGGGTCTTCCGCCGTCAGGACGCCGATCAGCTGGTAGGCAGCGTTGTCGATCGTATCATTTCGCTCGCACAGGTAATCCTCAAAGTTCTGCATTTCTCCACACCTCCCTTCTCATCGAGGGAGGCTACGCACGATCAGGTTCGTCAGCATCACCGGCAGTTCTTGGAGATTGGTAATGTCCAAATAGCCATCACCATAGATCCGCTCAATTCGCGGGCGGTCTTCACCAATGGCTGCCGCGTAGATTTTGACACCTTTTCGCGCATACTCCAGTTTGATCCCACGCAGATCAGCTTCTGCTGCAGATCCGGAGTAACCGTCATCATTTGGCTGCCCATCGCAGATGATCATGAGGATTTTCACCTCAGATGTCTGCTTAGAGAGTTTTTCCGCCACAAAGCGCAACGCGGCGCCGTCGCGGTTACAGTCTCTGGCACTCATGTCCATCAGCCGATAGCGGTTATTCTTATCGTAGGTATCGAAATCCGAGTAGGAAAACAGTTCAACATGTGAGTTCCAGGCGGTATGACCAACGACCAGCAGCGGGATGCCAAGCGACTCGCAGAAGTCCTGGATCACAATGGCAGTTGCTCGGGCTCTGGTAATGCGATCATTTGAACACATAGAGCCACTCTCGTCGATGAGCAAGCCAACGGAAAGGTTAATCGGCTCAGTCGGAAGCCGGGAGTTGTAGAAGATGCGTCCGTCAGTCCGGTGCAAGGCGTGCTGATTCAGTCGCTTGCCGATCAGAAGACCGGTCTGCTTGCCGCCCTGCCGCTGATCACGAAGCGCTGTGCTAACACTACGCTGCAGGCGCTTTGAGAGCATTAAAAGCTCCGGAGCCACACGGTTATAGCTGTCGATGAGGTTCTGATCCACGCGAGCCATACGGTTGACCGTGATGTGGATATTGCGGTGCGCGTTGCCATATCGGATGGAATTTGCCTCACGCTGGAGTTCTTCAGAGAGTTCTTCCTCCAGTTCCTCTGTGACTTTTTCCTCCGCCATATGCTCCAAAAGCCGTTCAATGTCCTCTGCTGCGTGCTCGTAGTCATAGCCGTCATACTCGCTGTTCTGATCCACACCGCCACTGCCGCTGCTTGTGATGCTATTCGTCAGATGGGTAGCAATGCGGTCACTCTCTTCCGAAATCACACGCTCGGCCTGTGCCCGGATGGCATTCATCTGCCCAGGATTGGGCGTGAAGGAGCCATTGCTCGGGATGGGTGTCGTCTTCATCGTGAAGTTAGGCGCCGCCTTAGGGAGTTGGCTGGAGAGGTCTTCCTCAACCGCCTGCTTACCCTGCTGCAATCCATTATCGTCTTCATCATCCCCGCTACCAGACTGGCCAGGGGTAGGAACGCCTCCGGAACCACTACCGCTACCGACTCCTTTCTGCTGCTGAGCCTGCTGTTGCGCCTGTTTCTGCTTATCTCGCAGAGCGTCAAAGCAGCGCTGCATCATTGGCCAGAGATCTATCAGGATCTTGCTCACGGTCTCACAGCGGGATCTGGCATCGTCGTCGTAGACACACTCATCGACCAGAGGAATGTACTGGTAGAGTTTGTCAATGAACTCACCGGTGTAGCCTGACAGGTTATTGACCTCGTGTGCCCGGATATACTGGATCAGGAGGTTGAGTACGATACTGTGGTCATAATACTTGCGATTGATCATCTCACTGATCTCCGGCACGGTATCCGCGAAGCGCAGGTTATTGAGTGCGATCCCTTTGGCGGGGGAGCCAGGAAACTCATAGGAGTACCTGGCATCCACATATCCGTCTTCCAAGATGTTCTGCAGCGCGTGCGCCACACTCATGATGACCTGATAAGGAACCGTGTCGGTCTCATCGAGAACTGCTTCGAGGATGTCGCGTGCATGGAGCTTTTGCATACTGTCCAGACCGTCAGGCATCTTCGGGTAGAATTTGCCCTTCTCCAGTTTGCTGAAGTAGCTGTTCCAAATGCGGTTATCGGTGAACAGGTTGTGTCCACACTCATGCGCATTGAAGCCCTCCAGACTCATGGAGCGCAGCAGTCGGGTCGGTAAGCTCCAAGTGATGTGGTTGCAGGCATTGATATAAATGCCGTGGTAATCCGTAAAGGCCACGGTATCATCGTCATGGTCTGCCACAACACGCACGCGCAGCGGCCGCTTATAGCGTTTCGTTGCCGCCTCGGCAAGGTCGGTCAGATAGCCGTTATAGGCTCTTGAGGAGAAGAACTCCTCATCTGATATCTTGCTTTTTGCGTCAAAGATCCGCTTTCGGATCTGTCGATGTGATGTTCTCATACGCGGTTCCTCCAATCACGCCGGGACACTGTCACAGGTGACGGGGATCTCTTTGAGCATCGCTGAGAGCGTTTCACACATCTCCTCGAAGGCCTGCTGGGGGTAGAACCAGAACAGGTGCTGCTGGACGCCGGCTACGCTGATGATCAGCGGCATCTTCCCGGAGGGAGGATAGTTCCGCATAGGCTCAACGAGCACGCCAGACGCAGTAGGGCCGAGTGCCATGTCGATGACCCACTTCACGAGCCTTGCGGCCTCGTCGGAGGTCATGGCCCGATCTGCGGGCAGGTCATAGCAGGCCAAAGCAACCGCAACGGCAAAACGGACAAAGGATTCTCTTTCGACTTTCATCAATAAACACCTCTTTCGTCAAATTGTTCTTGAGTACTGGGGCTCCAAACACGCAGAGATCAGCTCGGCACGATTATCCGGATCCGCAGAGGCAGAGGAAATGATGGTGGACAAGGCTGACTCATACGGGTCATGAGTTACCATGGTGGACAGCACCCAACTCTTGAACTCACGCATACCGCAGCTGCCGTCCGTAATCATGGTCTGGCGGCAACGCTCAGCGACGTCACGCACGACAATGGCCATCTTCGTCGCCTCCTGCTCATCGGTAAAACCGGTGACATTCATGACGCGTTTCACCATCGTGTTCAAGTCGGGAGCTTCCATGTCATAGATCAGATCCATACGGGAAATCACGCTCTGGTTCATGTCGCGACATCCGGAGTAGTCCGAGTTGGTCGTGACTACGATCACCGTATCCGGATGACGTTTTACACGCTCTCCGGTGGGCAGAGTAATCACCTGGCAGTTATCCAGCAGAGAGTTCAAGCCGACCAGAACGCCGGGGTTTGCGATACAGGAAGGCTCCTGCAATTCACAAACATAGCCGTGCCGGATCGCCTCAACGAGAGGTGTATCCACATAGCGGATGCGCTGGCCGGGTGTTTCTTCCTTCTCCACCAGATTTCCAACAGCAATCTCGATGAGCTTCTGCAGCACATCGTCTTCCGTCTTCTCCTCGTCGTACTCACCGGTCAGCATCATATAGACACTGGGCGGATGCATGGTGATGTCGGAGATCTTCGGGAGATCCTCGATAGGAGTACTGCCATGAAAGCCGTTGGTATCAGGAATAAACTGTCCAACCAGGTCGGTGATCTCCGTGTTGGCGCTGCAGGTCATAAGCGTGTAGGGCAGATTGAGCCCTGCTGCGATTGCCTGTGCGCCCATGGTCTTGCCGGTACCAGCCTCGCCCCGGAACAGGAAGTTACGCATTGGCTGGCTGGATGCCGTAGTGACTTTGGCGTGCTCACAGACACGGACGACCTCTTTGGGGATGATGTACCAGTCGGGCAGCGTGGGCACCATTGCCAGCTCTCGTGCCGTAAGAGTACGGTTGGAGAGCGCGTACTTGGCTACAAAATCCTCCTTCTGGAAGGAAGACGCTTTCGCCGTAGGTGTCCCGGACATCTGCATGATGGTGAACTCCCCATAAGAGGCGCCGGTGGGAGCGTAGTTGCCGCTGTCCATGGCCATCTGGGTAATGACGGAGATATTGCCAGTCGTAGGGATGGAGATCTTGACGCCATCAGAACCCAGCTGCTTACTGTTCTCAATGCGACGGTAGACATTATCACAGAGAGTCAGTGCGCATTCGAATGCCGCATCCATATCTGCCCAGCCACTCTCAAGGAGGGAGACAAACTCCTGGAACTTCTGCCGGAACTCGTCATCCTCGTTGAGGACGGGCATGAGGCAGAACAGGAGGCCCGAACCGGTGCCGTTGCCGGCACCAACAGAATAGGGCTTCAAGGCCTGTGTGCCGTCCTCCACCTGTGCGGCATTGAATTTGCCGGTGACGGGGTTGAAGACCACACAGTCCGTCTTGTTGGCGGATCGATACTCACTGATGCGGTAAGTAGTGCCCTGATGCCCGATGGCGCCGAGGCCATCGACACTCTGCCCATTCTCCGTTGCGCTCACCAGCTTGGCGTATGCGAGCAAGGCCCGCATCGTAGGCGCATGGAGCGTGGACTTCTGAGCTGTACTGGATGTGTTGTACTGGGAAAAGCCCATCGACTTGGATCCGGCATATTTCGGGTCGTCAAAGGGCGCCGGTTGCTGGAGACGGAAGCTCCAAGCTTCAAACAGTTTGGTCTTAGCCATAATCACACCTCATTGAAAAATAAGTTAGGCCCAGGACACGGTGAGTTCCTGGTTACACACTTCAGCGGCAATGTCATCTTCGCGTGCCAGAACACACAGATCCTCCCACGCAGGACGGGGCGGAAAGTCGGGGATGGTATCCACCGGCTGCTGCTTACCACTGGCTGTGACGAAGACATCTCCGTTCTCCTTGATGGTCAGGCGCTTGTGGCCTTGCACATTCAGCTCGTCAATCAAAGCGCTGAGCAATGCGATGCCTTTCTGCGTGTACCACTGCTTCACATCGCTGCGATCCAGGATGTCCTGCTCTTCCAGGTCCTCATCGTTGTGCGGCTGCAATTCAGCCTCCGCAAGAGGAACCATCTGGACCAGGGCGATCTCCAACTTTCCAGTGGCGCTCAGCGTCACCTCACCGAAGTTGAATGGATCACAGTGATAGAGCTTGATGCGTTTGGTGCAACCCTTGCTGATCTCCTCGGAGCTCGGACGAGCCTCCCAGAGCCATGCGACCGTGGGATAGCTCTGCTTCAGCTGCTCCATGATTCGATAATTGACCTGTCTGAGCAAGCTCAGTCGGGTATCATCATCTGCTTCTTGCGGAGTCTCCGTAAGCGGTTTGGTCTCCTGCTTCGCAGGAAAGGCCTTTTGCTCTGCGGGCATCTTTTTGCAGTGTTTTCTGTGCGAGCGAAATAGCTTCGAGATCACGAAACACACCCAGACAAAAAGCGCAGCGCAAGCGATCCATTGGAATATGGGGCGCTTGAAGATCGCGCAGAGAAACAGACAGGGTACAACAAGAACCCTCAGCAGGGTCCATGCGTCAATTCGGCTTTTGACAGCCACAAATAGTCAGTCCTTTCGTATGTAGATTTTGGAATGGACAAAACAAAATGGGCTGCAAGCATTCACAACACTTACAGCCCATATATGTATGTCCAGATCAGAGGGGGAGGTCGTCATCGTCATCGCCACTTGGAATCGTCTGCTCCGGGCGTACCTTACCGGTGCTCTTCTGTGCGGTTTTTGCCGTACCCTGCGAAGAGTCCGCCTCATCGCCTTTCGGCTTTGAACCAGTAAAGTGCCACTCGAGGACACCGACATCCGCAGAGATCTGACGGATGCCCTCATCCGTCTCGTAGGGACGCAGATTCAGATTACCGATGATCTCGATCAGACGGCCCTTCTTGATGCCGGCCTTCTGCATCCGAGTGGCGATGTACTCGCTTGCGGTGCAGTTGAAGAAAGAGGCGTTGTCCTGATTTCCATATTTTGTGTTGACCACAAATCGGAATGTGCAGTAGTCTCCATTCTTTCCGCTCTTGATCTCCGGATCGGTGACCAGACGGCCCTCCATAATGATGGTTGCGTGCATAATCCTTTTCCTTTCTGCCTTACGGCTTAAAATATTCCAAACGCCTTACGACGTATGGTACAAAGTCATCCAGCCGAAGCCGGATAAAGAAAAAGACAGAGGCGGATGGCAATAGAGTCACAATCCACGATTCTGCCTGATATGCCTGCGTGGTTGGTCACAGGCTCACATCTTAAAAAGCTCCAGTTGGAGGATCAATCTAATAAAGAACACAGTAAGCATATCATCCGCTTCGGCGCCCTTCCAGAATACCTAAATCTGCTTTCCTGACGAAAAAGACAGCTCCTCATGACCAAGGACGACGATGGCCGGCTGGAGGATTTCTGGGAGTTCAATCTGGATCTCGGCGATCGGTTCCCGCTTGAGATAGAAGCGATAGTCGGTTCCAATCTTGAGCTTGTATCGGCCTTCCAGGATTCTCTGCTCCAACGAGCCGTCTTCCAAAGCCAGCACGATCGTGTGCCGCTTCCTTGCATAGCCGGCCTGTTCCCGGACAAGCGTCCCTTCAATGCACTCATAGTGCTCTCCCTTGATCGTTCGATAGTAGTCGATGATTTTCACGCCTCCGGCAACAGCTACACCAGCTGATAGCATAAGGAGCGTATGGTCTTGGGAGACGAACGAGAGGATGATGCCGAGAATGGTAATGGCAAGGATCGTAAGAACCAACTTAGTGAACTTAGTTGCTATGGGTGGTGGCATTTTCATAACAGGTTCCTTTCTCTGTTTATAAGACAGTGGTAAAATCAAGCGCCCAGAAAGCGATGAAGCTTTCTGGGCTTGTATCTATGCGTGTTCCAAAATGACCTGGCGTGTCAGGTAGAGATTCGCTGTCGCCTCCAGGACATCGTGGCGGTAGTCTGAGAGGCTTGATGCGTTGTTCAGCCGCGCCTGATTGTCGGACTCCTCCGTGTAGATGGCGGAAATGACCTTGTCGGCCGAACTCACATCGTGCACATTGTTCTCAAAGCAGCGAACCAGCTCCGGTACGCTCAGCGGGGTCTGAAGCACCAGCTTCATGATCCTGCGCTCGGCAACCGAACTCTTCTCCGGCTGCAGCAGATAAACAGCCTCGAAGAAGTTTACCTTCTTCTGCTTGAGCAGCTTGGCTACATTCATGAGCTTCCGGGTACCCTGGACGCCTCGAAGAGGAATCACATAGGTGTCCGAAAGCATATTGTAGAGCGCATCCGCACCAGTGTATCCTACACCCTTGATGATGAGCTTGCGCTTAACCAGCATCTCCAGGGACTTATCAAAAGAGGAAGGCTCGATCTCTGTTTCCTCCATCTTGTCATAGAACTTTTTACGAAGCTCCTCATAGGTCAGCACATCCCACAGGAGCATACTCCAGAGACTGAACTCCGGAATGGAGACTGGCTGCAGCTTTCCCAGCCGCATGATATAAGGCATATTCTTGCCGTCTTCGCTTCTGATCTGATAACTGCCTGCAGCAGCATAAAATGTCATCATTGCTGTATCCTCCTTATCCGTTCTATACTTTTCTTACGAAGGTGGCTTGGGAAGAACAACAAATCAGCACAAAATTTCCATCAGGGCAGGTTCGTTCCGGAGCTTGCTGCGGGCTCGCGAGATCCATGCATTGACATTATTGACGGTGGTCCCGTAGAGATCTGCAATCTCAACAGACTCATATCCCTGCAGCTTCAGCTCAATGGCCTCGACGCCTTTCCGAGCAACACCCTGGTACTTCTCCTTACAGGCGCGCAACGCTGCCATAGCGGAATCGTCAGTGACCTCGGCCTCGAAGTCAACGGTGGTATGGGCAAGCAGATCAAAGAACACCTCGCCCTCTTCAAAACCTGCATCTACACTTCTCTGGAGTCGGTAATTCATCGCACGACAGTGATCGATAATGGCATTGTAGATATAGCGACATGCGAAGGGTGCGAATTCGCCGCTATCCGCCTGGTACTTCAAAGCGGCACGGCAGATGGCCTCACAACCGATGGCATAGAAGTCATCATAGGTCAATAGCGGTCTGTTGGGAACTGAGATTCTGGTTCGGATGACCCAGTTGACCAGATCCAGATGTTCCATTACAAGCTCATTCTGATAATCAGTCATGTCAGGCACCTCCTTTATGCGACACGATGGTTTCTTGCGAGCACCTCATCGCAAAGCCGGATGAGCTCCTTGCATCGGTACTCGCTGCACATTCCAATGTGGGCATCCTTCAGACTCAATCCAAAGGAGTCCGCAAACCAGCGGTAGGCATTCTCTCGTGTCATGATCCCGGTCTGCCAGATGCGGTCAAACTTCCGGTGCGCCTGGATGCGCAGGTTCCGGAGGTCTCCGTTCGCCGGCACGCCCATCGGCTGATTGGTGCCGGGATGCGCTGCCACATAGGTGTTGCACGCGGGGTAGTTGTGACAGACATAGAGTTTCCGATCGTTCTGGCAGTCGCGGTAGATCTCCGCTGCTGGTCTCAAGATCATGGCAGCTCCGCAATGGGGGCAGCGGAAGGATCTACTGCGCTGGGCTCGGGTCTTTCTTTTTTTCAAAATAGCCATCTCCTTTTTTGCGTTCTACTAGAGTTCACTCAAAAAACAGGGGGGTACCCCCCGTCGCTTCGAAAAGAAATTTGTAAACTTTTTGTGAACGGATATGAAAAGAGCTATTGCACGCAAAATGCAATAGCTCTTGAAGAGAAATACAGAGTTTTGTAACGTGGTCATGTGAAATTTGACACGTTGACCAGATTATGCTATAATGTATCAAAATTAAATTAGTTGCATATATTCAATGCGAAGGAAGGAGAACAATGGACTATAGAAAGCTATGTGTAGAACTGTTCGGTACTGACGATGAGGCCACACTTCGCAAGATCGCTGCAGAATATAGGAAGAAGAACACACGCAACGCTGGCCGGAAACGCAAAATAGCCGACGAAGATATCCACAAAATGAGGGCTATGCGCAACGCCGGCACATCCATGCAGGAACTGGCAAGGACATTTGGGCTCTCTCGTCAAACGGTTGAGCGATACCTAAACACAGCCGCAGGCGATGGCTGCACAATGCGCATCACTTATATGTTCAGAAGGCAGCCTTGTACGGTTATTGATGTAGACTTCCTTGACCAAAAGGTGGTCATCCAGAACAAAACGGATGACATTCTGCATCGTGCATTCGGTGTGCTGGAGCACCCAACCTGGAATGACTTTGAAAATTTCTTACGGGATCGCTGCTTTCCTCAGACACGCGGCAACTGCAAGGAACTGCTTCAAGAAATGGATCTAACGGATTATGATCCGTTGAAGATCGTAGAAAAGACGAAGGGTCGTTTAGCTGATGACGAAATGTGGTTAAGACTTCGTTATCTTCCGAGGAAGGAGATCATTTATGCAAGTCATTGATTTTACGAGCGCGGATAGAATTATGAGCGAAGGCCATACCTCAAAGGGTGACCAACCCAAATGGAAGCAGTCAGGCAATTGGTATAAAGCGGACCACATGGGATACGAAGCACTCTCGGAAATAATCGTTTCACGTTTGCTCACATGGTCAAATGCGGATGATTTCGTGGTTTATCAACCAGTGTTCATTCACTATAACGATAAGGTAATACCGGGATGCTCCAGTCGTGACTTCATGCGCAAAGATGAAATGCTGATTCCATTTGAACGGCTCCATCGCGCCTATGAAGGTCGTGGGCTTGCTCAGGCGCTAACAAAATTTGACTCTCCTGCGGCTCGAATTGCTTACACGGTTGATTTTGTTGAGCGCGTCACAAAGCTAACCGGTGTGGGAGCATATCTTACCGCTATCCTTGAATTGGACTGCCTGACGCTCAATGAAGATCGCCACACAAACAATCTCGCTGTATTGCGGAATGAAGAAACAAAGGAATTTCGCCTTTGTCCGATCTTTGATAATGGGCTCTCTCTTCTTTCAGATCTGAATGACTACCCGCTTACCGATGATCTATATACCTGTATTGAGCGAGTACAAGCGAAGCCTTTTGATTCGGATCATGTGGAGCAGGTGACGGCGGCTGAGCAACTCTATGGCAGACAACTCACCTTTCGCATATCGCATGAAGAACTGAGGTCAGAACTGAATTTGCTATCTGAAGCCTATTCTCCAGATATACTCCAAAGAGCGGAGCGTGTACTGCTTGAGCAGAAGCGAAAACACAGCTGGCTCTTTTAGACTACTTGACCAAAGAGAGCAGCCTCGAGGAACATCCGGATAACGATGCAATATTGGATAATCATATAAAGCCGTGGGTTGGATATCTGAGAGTACTCAACCCATGGCTTTCTTTTTTGCGATACAAATAACCATTATCAAAGGTTGTCCTTTCTATTGGACAGGTTTTATGCTATGATATAATTGCCTTGCAGAAAACGGCTTGACCGAGTTGAAAGGATGATGAACATATGCCTCGCTCCTCATTTCAGAAGCTGAAGATTATCTACATCATGGAGTACCTGCTGAAAAACTCGGACGAAGAGCATGCCGTGACCACCAGCCAAATCATTGCCTACCTGAAGTCCCACGATATTACCGCAGAGCGCAAGACGATCTATAGTGATATTGAAGCTCTGCGGGATTTTGGCTTGGACATCATCCAGGTATCTGAGGGGAACAATCACGGCTACTACGTGGCAAGCCGTGACTTTGAACTACCGGAGCTTAAGCTCCTCGTGGATAGCGTCCAATCCTCGAAATTTATTACCCATAAGAAAACGCTGTCCCTGATCAAAAAGATTGAAAAGCTGGCCAGCATTCATAGCGCACAACTGCTCAACCGGCAGGTATTCGTGAAGAACAGGATCAAGACGATGAATGAGTCCATCTACTATAATGTCGATGAGATTCATAACGGCATCTCAAGTAATCGGAAGATCCGGTTCCTGTATTTCGAGTATAATGTCGCCAAGGAGCGCGTGTACCGACATGGTGGAGCTTATTATGTTGTCAGCCCATTTGCAATGACATGGGACGATGAGAACTACTACATGGTGGCCTTTGATTCTGCTGCAGGGATCATCAAACACTACCGCGTCGATAAGATGGAAAAGATCACCGTTCTGGATGAAGAACGAGATGGTCAGGACGCTTACGAGGCGCTCGATATGGCCGTCTATGCGCGTAAGACATTCGGCATGTTCACCGGCGAGGAGGTCAAGGTTCATCTCCGTTTCGAAAATCATCTCGTGGGCGCCGTACTCGACCGACTCGGGCGGGATGTGATCTTAGTCCCGGATGGAGAAGATCACTTTACAGTATGGACAGATGTGATCGTCAGCCCGCAGTTCTTTGCGTGGCTCTGCGGATTTCAGACGGCGGCGAAGGTCATTGGGCCTGATGATGTAGTCAAGCAGATGGCGGAGCACGTCAAGTCAATCGCAGCACAGTACGAATAAAGCTTGAACCTTGGACGCGGAGGAACGGTATATGTCCTATCCAAAACCACTATCGGAGAAATCTCTAAACCGGCTATATATGCAGGCGGGTTTATCAACGGAAACATGTGCTTTCCTCCATTCTCTATTCGCCGCCTGTGCAAATCTATATGGCACCATCGCCCTTCGCGATGTATGGTCGGTTTATCAGGAGCTAAAAAGCGATGTGCCGCGGATTCATCGACGCGATCTTATCGCCTTTTCCTCTATTGTCCGTCGAGAGGTGCAACCCTATTGGGTTTATGAGATTGAAGAACTGTACACGGAAGAACCGCACAATGATCTGGATCGGCACATCGTATCAAAAGCATTGATTGGTGCTGGCTATGGTAAGATGTTTTCCTTCTATGCACTGATGGACGAGCGCGATGATCGCCCCTATTGTATCCCCGATGATTTTCTCTCATATGCGGAACCAACAGCATCTGTAGAGGAGAAATCACTCGCAGATTTTATTGGGAACCTGAAGTCCACGGCGATGGAGTGCGCCCCAAAACAACGTAAAACCTATCCGAATGAGAATCGCGGGAAGAAATTAAACGAGTTTTCTTTTCTCAATTTGAACGAGCGGTTCAATTTGGATTATTACAAGAAAGTCCCCGCCACTTATTCTGCCCTGTTGGCAGAGTACAGCGGTACAGAGGCGGAAAAGATTATGCAGTTTCATCGGCGAGCCGAGAATGTTGGTCATCTGCGCACAACGGATATGATCCAGAATGTGCTGATTGAATTGTGCGAGGTAGGTGTCCGCCTGACGGAAAAGCAGCAAGATACTCTTATGCAGCTCATCGTGCAGTATCACAATGGAAGCCGCTTGTGGTGTACCTGCGGTTGGAAACCGGATGAGCTGGCAGCTAAGTTTAGCGGTATCGGAGCATTCCCTGGTCAGGAGGCATCATCTCCAGAGGGAATGATGGATGAGAAAGATATCATTCGCAAGATGAAAGAGTTGGGACTGAAGGTCTTGGAGTGAGCAACATGTCAACCATTGAGCAAACGCTTTTGCGCCTGCAAAAATCCGCTTTCCGCGCAAAGTTCCATTTGAGCGAAAAGGACAGGCAGTACATAATGGGCAAGGGCATGGAAACCATTCAGCACCATGCTGCCGACTTCATCCGAACGCGGCTTGCGCCGACGATCATCCCAAATGACGGCAAGCAAACGCCAATGCGTGGGCATCCGGTGTTTATTGCCCAGCATGCCTGCGCCTGCTGCTGTCGCAGCTGCTTAAACAAGTGGTATCATGTCCCGATAGGGCGTGAGCTGACGGAGGATGAGCAGAAACGCATCGTAAGGTTGCTGATGGCATGGATCGAGCGACAGCTTGCAATGGGTGCGAAATAGCGAGGAATTGAGGTAACGACTATGTCTACGATTGGAAATATTCTTTGGTTCCTATTTGGAGGATTGATCGGCGGACTTGCCTGGGTACTGGCCGGCTGTCTTTGGTGCATCACCATCATCGGCATACCCGTTGGCCTGCAATGCTTCAAATTCGCAAGTCTCGCCTTTTTCCCGTTTGGGAAAGAAGTTGTGTATGGCGGTGGAGGCTTTTCTTTCCTCGTCAACCTAATTTGGATCATTTTCTTTGGCCTTGAGATGGCAATCGGATACTGCATTCTAGGCTGTCTCTGGTGCATCACGATCCTTGGTATTCCAATCGGAAAGCAATGCTTCAAAATGGCCAAGCTGTCTCTAATGCCCTTTGGGGCATCGGTCGTGTAAAGGAAGGATGATCATGGAAAAGATGGATGAGATGATCCAGATCTATAACCGTACCGAGCAAATCTGCTTCGATGATAAGAAGATATATCTATTGCCAAAGAAGCTCGCCGTTTAATTACTCAGAAGGCAGATATCACAGGAGGTCTGTTTATGCCGCTCCAGATCGTAAGAAATGACATCACAAAAATGAAGGTTGACGCGATCGTCAATGCCGCAAACAGTTCTCTCATGGGTGGTGGCGGCGTAGATGGCTGCATTCATCGCGCCGCCGGCCCGGAACTCCTGGTCGAATGCGAAAAGCTCAATGGGTGCAAAACTGGCAGTGCCAAGATAACAAAGGGATATAAGCTGCCATGCAAATATGTGATCCATGCGGTTGGCCCTCGCTGGTACGGTGGGCAGTATGGGGAGCATGACAAGCTTGTCTCTTGCTACCAGACGTCGCTCACGCTCGCAAAGGAGCATGGTTGCGAGTCGGTCGCATTCCCTCTGATCTCCTCGGGAATCTTCGGCTATCCAAAGGATGAGGCGCTCAAAGTAGCTATCGACACGATCAGCAGTTTTCTGCTTGAAAATGATATGATGGCTTACATCGTCATCTTCGATCGCAAGGCGTATCAGATCAGCAGCAAGTTGTTTGCGGACATCAACGCCTACATAGACGACCGATATGTCGAAGAGCATCGAGACAGCTATGCTGAGCGGATCAGCCGGCTGCATAGCCTTGCAGCGGAAGAGAGCTGCCCTATCCCCGCTGCCCCTATGGTAACAAAGGCAGCATCCCTGGACGATGCGCTGAAGCAGATCGACGAGAGCTTTTCCGAGATGCTTCTGCGTAAGATTGATGAGTGTGGCATGACGGATGCAGAGTGCTATAAGAAGGCCAACATCGATCGAAAGCTGTTCTCAAAGATTCGGACGGATAAGCTCTATCGACCATCAAAGCCTACTGTGATTGCCTTTGCGCTTGCACTCGAATTGCCACTTGACGAATTGAAGGATATGCTCTCGAAAGCAGGATTTGCCCTGTCGCACTCCAGCAAATTTGACATCATCGTGGAGTATTTTGTCGAGCGAGGAAACTACAATGTATTTGAAATCAATGAGGCGCTGTTTGCATTTGACCAAAGCCTGATTGGCGCATAATAGTTATCAGGTGCTGCGACTTTTCGTCGGTGGAACCCTGATTGATATGCTATCTTTTCCGGAGGTGTGCTGCGATGGAACAAAAAGAGCTTGAGTATCTGCGTCAGGTAGAAGATCACGCTTCACGGACAGGCTGGGTGTCTCCGTTGACTCGTGAGGACAAAGAGTATTTTGCCTATTTGCGTCAGGTCAGTAAGCGGTATAACATCGACATGTCCAAGGCAAATCGACTGGAATACAATTTCGTGATTCGTGTTGCAGAGAGCGAGTTTTACGCACATCACACATCCTGAGAAATCCAGAGGCGCAAGCATCTTTGCTTGCGCCTTTCATTGAATTGTCGCTTAACAAGCGACCAAATGAAGCGAATATCAAAGTAAGATATGGCTGTAAGGTGAAACACCAAACAGCCATAATTTATTGGAGGTATTTGCAATGAATAAGAATCTGACTGAGATCGTCTTTATCCTTGACCGCAGCGGTTCCATGAGTGGACTTGAGTCCGACACAATCGGCGGCTTCAACGCCATGATTGAAAAGCAGAAGAAAGCTCCCGGCGAAGCGCTGGTCTCCACTATCCTCTTTGACAATGTCAGCGAAGTGATCCATGACCGCGTCAATATCCGAGACATCAAGCCCATGACGGATAGCGAGTATTGCGTGCGCGGCTGCACCGCCTTGTTGGATGCGATTGGAGACGCGATCCACCACATCGGCAACGTCCACAAGTATGCGCGAGAGGAAGATGTTCCAGCGCACACCCTGTTTGTTATCACGACGGATGGAATGGAAAATGCAAGCCGTCTCTATGATAGCGCCCGTGTTAAACAGATGATCGAGCATGAGAAGAGCAAGTATGGTTGGGAATTCCTGTTCCTCGGCGCTAATATTGATGCCGTCGAGACGGCGAAGCACTTCGGTATTAGTGAAGACCGCGCGGTCAATTACCACTCCGACAGCGTAGGGACACGGCTGAACTATGAGGTGGTCAGCTGCGCGATTACAAGCATGAGAAGCGGTGCTCCTATGAGTGCCGATTGGAAAGCGCCAATTGAAGCGGACTATAAGACCCGTAAGGGTGAAAAAAACTAACCGCATCGATTTCGACACGGTTAGTACTATCCACCAAACCATGTCACTTATACTTTGCTTGTTGTAAATACGGCACCCCTGTGGTATACTGATAGTGGCAAAGCATACGAATCATTCTTGATTTGTTGTTATATTATGCGGATGTGAAAGGAGTATATGGTATGACTGAACCTGTCCCATCTGATGGTATCGTTGTTAGAAATGCACGGTTAGCTGTAAAAAATGAGTTGAAAAAAAAGCGCCTTTTGAATCAACCCATTGCTAGATTTGACCCCAAAAGCGGCAAAGTCTATATGGAACACGCTGATGGCACTAAGACCCTTGTGGGCGAGACAGTAAGAAAAGGTGGCTATGGAAAACAAGTCGATTAAGAAGCCAGAGATTGTTGTTTTTGCGGGGCCGAACGGTTCCGGAAAGAGTACAATAACGAACTTACTGCGCCCTCCTATGCTTCCATATATCAATGCGGATGAGATTCAACGAGTCCTGGATTGTGATAATATGGAGGCTGCTAAAATCGCAGAGAATCGGCGTGAAGAGTGTTTGGAGAAGTGCAAGGGGTTTTGCTTTGAGACCGTCTTGTCTACTGACCGAAACCTCAAACTCCTCAAGCGAGCAAAAGATGCTGGCTTTTTCATTCGGTGTTATTATGTTCTGACAGCTGACCCGCAAATCAATGTTGCTCGTGTGGCGTCTCGAGTTTCTGCAGGGGGGCATGATGTCCCAACCGATAAAATAATATCCCGTTATGATAAAGCACTATCCCTTGTCCATGAATTGATTCCACTTTGCGATGTGTGCCACATCTATGATAATTCTTTGAATGAGCCGTACCGGATCTTCAAAAAGCGAAAAGAAGAGTACTGGTATTGCCCGGAACGGTATCTATGGCGCAAAGACAATATTGTAGCTCTAACTGGTATTTCAAACGCGCAGAGAGCTCCCTTGAATAACCACAGGACTCAATCGTGAAGGACGTTGCATTTATCAATGGCTTCCTCTGCCAATTTGGACAGGGGAAGCCATTCGTCTTACTGACAGATACTAGTCAGCTGTATTAGTACGAAAGGGGTTGAATATGAGGTCTATTACTCAGCACTATGAAGGCAAAAATATATATACGCGACCTCTTCAGGGCAAGCCATATTATCGCAATAGCGGCATTATCTATGCAGTTGATCGTAGCGGCAATAAATACTCTGTGGCGCGAGTTGATCTTGAGCGCTTTGACGATCAGAACTTTCAGTACGTTTTCACCCCTGATTGGGATACGATCGATTCTCTGCCGACTTCCATTTTCCAGGGTATCCATGGGCTTGATATGTCTATGCGTCTTGAGCGATACTATCGTGTCAATATGATGCCTTATTTTATCTCTGAGCGTACTCCCAGCGAAAAGCGTGAAGATCTTTGGGAACTTCTTGAAGAAGTCGGTCTGGATTACTATGATCGCTTTGAATGGCTGCTCCGGACAAATATGCGATGCGGCACTGACAACCTAATCGTTGAGCGGGCGGACGCCGCTCAGAATTAAACTGCTGAAGAGGCAGCCAAACATCTGCCAGCATGAACAGATCCGGCTCCTACAGGCGCCTAAAAGAGATATAGACTAAGAAACGAGAGGGTTCCCGCACATTACGCTGCAGGAATCCTCTCTCTAGTTAATACAATGTCCACCAGTAGTCAAAAAGGCGCCGATAGTAATTCCCCTTTCTGGGTAGATCCTGACAGTTCCGAAACTTTCGGCTGGTCTCCCGTTTCATCCACCGCTGGCAATTACTGTTCTTGGGATACTTGATGTACTTCCCTGAATGGAGCATCGTGTCACCATCAAAGCCGTAATCGATATAGCCGGCATGAGGCACATACCTTCTTGTGACAATGCGCATGAGCGCGTCATTCTTGCGGATGCGCATTTCTCTTCGATACGCAGAGCCAGTTCGCCTGGATGGCTGCCCGGGAGCTGACTCAGTCAGCAAATTCTCGATCTTCTCGTTTAATTCGATTTCGGTCATAGGCTTTACCGTTTGGCACAGTTCTTGTGATGGGACAAATACCATACCAGCTACCGCGCTGCTTCGCATGTTGCTTCTTTTGCGCTTTCTTGCTCTGCTTTTTGAGTGGTATCATCTGTTTCATTGGTGAGAACACCTCCATTGTCTCGAACGGTTTGGACTTTCTTTTTGAGATCCGCGCAGAATGTAAGGTAGTCAGGATACCCGCACAGGAGCATCTTGTTGGGCAATTCACGGATCGCTGCCAGGAAAGCATCGACATCACGCTTGCGGCACTTGCACATGATGACGCGATAGGGAGCATCCGGGCAAACGAACTCAGGGCCGAACCCGACTCGCACTTTATGCTTGATAAACAGCTGATCTGCTAGGTAGTCAGCAGTATCAATGATCGCAAAATAGCGGTAGAAGAGCGAGAACTTCTCGATCGTCCAACAGCAGTTTTCGTTGTATTCCTGGCTCACTTTGATCCTCCAGTATGTGACAATTTCTTTACAAAAGTGATTTTGGTGTTGCTTTTTCGTCGGCCATCGATTACTCTGAGATATTCCCTTCTGGGAAATCTTTCTGATGGAGGCGATTGCCATGCACATGAAGCAGTTTCCGGTTATTGATCCCGTTGCAACCGGAAAGAACATCATCCGCCTGCGCACGGAGCGTGGAATGACGGTTCGGGATCTGCAGGTCTATTTCGGCTTTGAGGAGCCGCAAGCGATTTACAAATGGCAGCAAGGAAAGAGCCTGCCTTCCGTTGATAATCTGTATGCTCTCGGCGCGTTGTTTGAAGTACCTATGGAGGACATCCTGGTATCTCGGACATCAAAACTGAATCTGATGATTTGTGAGCAGCAGGCTGAAGCCTGCTGCTCGCCTCTATTTATGGGAGAACTGCTCCGACTATCTCGGATACGGCAGAGAGCCAAGATCGCTTAGACCATTTTTGCCAAGGCCATGCGCTCACTGGCTCCATGAGGAGCAGAGGTAGCATGCCTCGACGTATTAACGGCTCAAAGGCCAGCAGTATCAAGATAGGAAATCTATCTATATCCAACAGAATAGGGAGATGTGAGGTGGCAAGGTCGAGATTCGGCGTTAGCGTATTCACGTTATAGTGAAACAGCGCTGGGCGCTGATGGATGGGAAGACGGTTCGTAGCATCCGTTAACGAGACGGATCATGTCTTCTTTTGGAGCTCAGAATCAACCGAGCGGATTGTTTTGATTTGCAGCACTATAGTTCGTCTGCAACTGAACCGGTCGCCACGTTCTCTTCTTCTGCCGCATCCGTGATAGTCGGAGCAAAGCCGCAGGGGCTTGGTCAGCTTAATGCGGACATATGCGCTTCAAAAGCCTCCGCAAAAGTCTCGTTCACATCGAACGGAGTTTCGTACTCCACCGGGGTGTTGACCAGAGCGGCATCCAGAGCGGCAGAGGTCTCATCGGACTTCTTGCTCAGATCAGCGCACATCTTCCGGATCTTATTGCGATCGAAATTGATGGTGGTCACACGCTTGACATCGCAGCGGTAGGAGACCTGATTTCCCTCGTTGTTGAACCGATAGCCGACTCCCCCGTTAGAGATCAAAACCTCGCCATTGCGCAGGCCGGCCATGTGACGGAGCAGAGTGGCAATCTCCTGGCGCTTCCCATTGAGGCTCACTTCACCATCCAGGCCAGCGCCAAGAGGAAGAGATACCTTCGCCTGATGGATTGCGGCGCTCAACTTTTCCCGCTCGTCCAGGAGGAACAGCAGGAACTCTGCCATCTCGGTGATATTCTCGCTATACTCGGTGGAAGGAGCCTCCATAGTGACCTCATCCTCCGCCTCTGCCATGACCTTGTGGCGGAGATAGGTGTTCTGCACCTTGGTAATGTTGCCATTGTTGCCGAGGATGCTCTGCGCATCGGCCATCATGGACTGCAGCTTATTCTGAAAGCGGAAAGCTTCTTTGAGATTCATATCGCTCACTCCTTGTTCTTGTCGTTGATATCATGATAACCCTGTTTTTTGAAGTTGTCATTGAACTGCTGGTTTAATAGCAACAAAAACAGAACGAGAGGGTCAAAGCCTCTCGTTCCAATATGCGGGACTATTTTCCAAGCACGATCGTTGCTTCCCCGTTGGGAGAGATATCAACATGCATGGTTTTAATGTACTTGTCATAAAATTGGTTCTTCTCTGCGGTCGTCATGTCAGCTCTGGTCGCTCTACAGGCCTCATCCAGAATATCTCGAACATTAAGGTGAAATGCCTGGTCGAGTTTCTGGCGAACCTCGCGAAGTACTGCCGCAACCTTGATATCATTACTGTTACCAGTACAAAAATCGTCGATATAGCAATAAGAAATGCCGGCATTGATCAACGCATTTTTGATGGTCGGACTGCATTTCTCGCTTTCTACCATCACGAAGAACCGAACCTCAGGCATTGCCGAAATCAGCCCCCAATAGTCGGAGTCGCTGGATACAAGAATGAACGAGTCCACATTGTTCTGATAATACTCACGGCAGGTCCCGGTGGTCAAACGAATGTCAACAAGTGACTTGTTTTCTTTGATGCGTTCGATCAGGACATGCTCAATTGGAATTTGGGTGAAGCGCTCCAAAATCTTCCACGCCGATGTGGTATGAATATCATCATAGAGGATGATTTTACAAATCTTATTGAGTAGTGCTTCCTGATTAAGATTGTTCAAGGTTGCGTACAGTTTGTAGGGATCGGAGTTTTCACAATCCACCACAACGACGACGCGCTCACTCTTGTCCAGGAACTTGTATATACCAGCCTTTGTGAGGTTACCGGCATCAGACACTTTGCTCAAGTCTGTGAAATAATCCTCATTTGCTTCATATAGAAGCGAAACAAACTTCTTGTCATTGTAGAGGATGTTGCCAGAGTCCATGTAGGACCAATTGATATAGACTTGGTACGGGTACTTATTTTTGTTGGCGTAATAATCTGCCGCTGCTGCCTTGATGCCCTTCTCGTTGAGGCCATCCGGCATGAGGAAGAGCTTCCGGACATATTCCCACTTCAGCCATAATGGAAACAGCGACTTGCAGTTGTTGATGCGGTTGCTGATATGCTTATTGATATCTACAATATACTGGGCAGGCAAAGCTCTGGATCTAACAATCGTAATACCATCCTGCATGAGTTCGTTCAGACTATCCTGCGGAACATACTCTGGAAGCGAGTGGAGATTGCACATATCGAAACGCATACGGTTATTGATGGCTTTATAATTGAGTTCCAAAGCCGTTCGAATCATGCAGAGGTTGCGCACGATGCGGGCATTCTTGTCTGCGTGTAATTTCTCATACCATTCCATCTTTGGTGGTTCATATTCGTTTTCAAAAATGCGCTTTTGGACTCCGATTAAATAAGCCACCTTCGAAACAACAGTATAAGTACTGTTCTCATAGTCGGTATATGCTTTTCTCGGGTTCCGAGTCGCTGTATCATCGTATGCCTGGTTATTCATAAAAGCCCCCTATTCCACGGGTCACGGTACAGCTAAATACTGCAAAAACTGATGTTTTCTTGCGCTTAGAATACCATATTCAAGGGCTTCTGTCCATTGGTGCCGACAATTAACTGACCGAGATACTGGTCTGTCCTTCGTTCTCCCACTCAAAGAGTTCAGGCAGGGCTCGTGGCGCATAATCGCGAGAGCGAGTGCCCACAATGCGAGCTGATGGATCGTTCTCCACAAACCGCTCAGGGCGCTGCTCTAAGATGAAATCGATCCAAGCGATTGCATTCTTGCACTTGCGCCGGCGCACACGGGCATCGTGCAGAAGTTTATAGAGTTGGTATCCATGTGAGGCATCCAGGTTATAGAACTCCGCTGCGTGCTCGATGTCTTCAATCTCCAGCTCCGCCTTCCGCTGGCCGGTCACCAGTGTTTCTCTCTGGCATTGGATGGTGTGAATGAAATCGCTGAAATTCTTCAGCCGTGTCAGGTAGAATTCAGGCGTCAGTAGCTCCAGTTGCAGATCAGGATTTTCGGGATTGGGGTTTGAGATGAAGATGACCTTATACTTCAGGTTTTTCATCGCCTTTGGCAGCAAAGAGCAGTATTTCTCTGCCGTCTTCTTATTGTTGAATGTATGCGCGCGATCGATATAGGCAGTGGTGATCATCTGATTGTTGCCGATAATCTCCACATAGCTTTTTCCATTGCTGATAATCCAGGGCATATTTGATCCTCCTTCGTCCGAATAGAAATAGTGGGCGCACATGATGGAAATGCCAGTTCTGGGTGTTTGGTTGAACATGTCCACCTATGCAATATTGATATAGAGCCATCAGGTGGTTCTAAGGGCGCGTAGGAGTTGTGCACGAGCCACCTGCGCGGTCTGCTGTTTCACTCCAGCTTTCAAGTATTCAATGGCATCATTCCACTAAAAAAGTGCGTATTCTGCGGCATCAAAAGTCTCAAGAAATGCGGCTAAACGGGATCGACCGTCAGTGGACAGGAACCGCAGGTAAGAGAGGTATTGTACTTTCATGAAGGTTGCTGCTTCATCAAGTAGACATGGAGTGTGATTGGTCATATCGGAGTTCCTCTTGCAGATGCAACGAGGTCGCACCCTCTTTCTTTTCATTTGTGCCATATAGTTGGGAGGCATCGAAGTGATCGCAGCGAAACATCGTACCATCGGACATATAGATTTCCGCTCTGCCAACGGATTCCATCTCCACACGGATAATGTAGCTGGTGTTGACAATCGCGATACCGAGGTTGATAAATCTACCCATGTTTGACATTCCTCCACTTGTTTTGGAATAGAAGGCCGCTGCCGGAGCAGCGGCCTTCGTTATTTACTTGGTTGGAACGAATCCGGTAAAACCGGTATGGCCTTTATTGGCGATTCGCTCGATGTCTTTGTCTGTTGCAAAGACGAAAGGCTCAATTTTGCCGTCAGACATCAGCATCACAAAAGCGCAGGGGCAGATTTCGCTGTCGCCATCATCATCAAGATAGACAGCGCTGACGCCCTGGCAAGGGATAATGGAACGAATGGAGTTGTAGTCATTGACTTCGTCGTGAAGGTCGATCTCACTGTGGAAGTGCTGACCATCTTTGGTGAGGATGATGCATCCGCCATCTTCCTTGGGAATGATGCGGGCGATCATGTCACTGTTCAGCAGCTCGCCTTTGGTACCAATAGGTAAAAACTTGCTCATGATAATACTCTCCTCATGTTCAAAAGATCAGCCCCGAAGCGTGAGCTCCGGGGCTGGCGGGGGTTATAGGAAACGACCTCTCTCGAGATCAATATCCGGTCTTGGGAAGCGGGTTGTTGTTGAAGCGACAGACGGTGGTGACCCAGGTGGCCTTGGCCGTCTGCCACTCGTTGAGGTACTGACCACCCACATCAGCTCTGTTGATGATTTGGTAGCCGTTGCTCACGGTGCCAAGCACCTGCACACGCATGGTGGGCTTCACCACGGACGCAAAGCCGCTGGGCACGGTGCCGAACTCGAACCGGACATCCGTGACATACTCGCCCTGAGCAAGGCCGAGGGTTGCTGCATTGAGGCTCAGAGAGTAGTTGTTGGAGGTCAGCAGGTTGCTGGCCAGAGTCCGGTAATCGCTCAGATTGGTCTTGAAGGTGACCTTGTAATAAAGCCTCGCATTGTAGGTACCGGTGGTCACGCTGATTGCGCGTGTGGCATCGGTCGGAATACGGTCATGCCAGAAGAAACTGTTCAGCGCAACATTGGAGGTGTTGCCGATACCGGAGAAGTCATAGCTCATGACCTGTCCGGGCTGTACCTCGCGGTTGCCGGTCTTCTTAATGGTCACGCCGAGATTGGCGGACTTGTTGTAGGCGGAGAGTTTGATGATCTGGTTTGGATACTCGATCTCGGCCTCCATCTTCTCACTGCTGAGCTGATAGTACTTGGGTGCGGACACCTCCGTAACAAAGTAGCGGCCCAGAGGCAGAGGATCGGAAGCGGCGACGCCGCGTGCATCGGTCACAATATAGCCCACGACCTTACCGGAACGGGCCTGCGTGATCTCAAACACCGCACCTTCCAGAGCAGAGCCGGCGCGCTGGCCAGTGACGAGGTTATCGTCAGCACTATACTTGCGGACCTGGATCTGACCGGTTACAGCGCTGTTCTCCCATTCGATCTGCGCGCACTTACCCGCCTCAACATAGACGGTTTTGTACTGCTCATCGCGGATGTAGCCCTCGGCCGCCTCCAGTTCACGGATATAGTACTTGCCGGGAGTCAGCTCGTCATCAATGTAGATGTAGCCATCCTGATCCGTCGCATACTCGCCAATGGGATTCTTGCCTGCATCGTACAGGACGAACTTGACACCATAGATACCCTCGCCGGTAGCCGCATCGACCTTATGGATCATAATCGACGCCATGCGCTGATTGGTGATCTCCACCGCGGTGGTCTCACCGTCCTTGATGCAGACATTGACGGGCGTGGCATCCAGCTCGTAGCCCTCGGCTGCCTTCAGCTCGGTGATGGTATACCATCCATTCTCCGCATTGGGGATGCTGATGACACCGTTGCGGTCAGTCGTGTAGGTGCCAAGGATCTCGCCGTTGATCTTCCGAACCTCGAATTTGACACCCTTGATGCGTGCGCCGGTATCCTCATCAGATTTGATGATCTGGAGACCACCAGCAGGTCTGTTATAGAAGGTCAGCGTCTGAAGATCATCGGGATCGATTACGACGGTCTGGGATCTGGTCTCTTCATCGATCACATAGCCGGAGATGGTCTTCGTCTCTGTGACGACCAGCGTGCCAACGATGCCGCTGATCAAGATCTCACCGTTTTCGTCCGTCCGATAGATCCCGTTGGAAGACAGCTTGCCACCTTCATCAGGCACATAGCTGCCATCAGCGTAAGCCACACGGAACTCAACGCCTGCCAGAGGCTTGCGAGTAACACTGTCCAGTTTCACAATGCGCAGGCCGCCGAGAGGCTGATTGCGGAATTCCACCGTCACGACCTCGTGGGAGCGCACTTTGACGGTCTGTGGCGTGTCGTCCAGGACATAGCCGGATTTTGCACGCACTTCCTTGATGACCAGTGTAGTGTTGGGATCAAGGCCATCGATCAGAATGGTGCCGACGCTATCGGTTACATACTTACCGTTTCTGTTGCCCACGACGGTGCCGTTGGACTCTGTGACCATGAATTCCACATCGGACAGAGGCTCGCGGGTAATTGCATCAATCTTTTTAATCAGGACACTACCCTTGGCCTCATTCCCGAAGGTGACGGTGATGACATCCTGTTCGTTGCCACTCAAATATACCGTCTGAATATCGTTTTCGCTCAGCACATAGCCGTCTGGTGCGGAGATCTCCTCAATGACATAGGTGCCAGCCTTCAGACCTGTGAGGATGAAAGTGCCGTTGGAAGAAGTCTGACGCTCAGCGATGACTGTGCCTCCAGTACCGGAGGTGCCGCCAAGGAACCGCACGCGGAACCATGCACCCTGAAGAGGATCACCGGTGCTGGAGTCTACCTTCTTGACGATGATGGCGCTCAGGGGGGTGTTCTCAAAAGTGACGACCTTGCCGCGCCCCGCTTCCACATAGACCTGCTGGGAAGTGGGATCTTTGATGGAATAGCCCGCAGCAGGCTCCAGCTCGGTGATGGTGTACCAGCCGTCATCCAGCTTATCGATGAAGAACTGACCGTTCTCATCCGAGTAGTAGGTACCAAGATCACGAATCTCACCGGTAGAGGTCTTATCGGAACGGAAAGTAACATTGAACTTCGCACCCTTAATGGGATCGCCGGTAATGCTGTCGATCTTATTGACTGTCAGGGTGGGCTTGGGATAGTTCTGGAACTGGACGGTGCCAGTCCTGTTGGGAAACAGCGTGATCATCTGATGTGCTTCGTTGAGCAGATAGCCATCGGGTACTGACTGCTCCCAGATCTCATAGACACCGGGCATCAGCTTTTCCAGATAGCAGCGGCCATTCTCGTCAGAGGTCACGGTGGTCAGTGTGGAAGAATCCACACGCTTGACGGTAAAGGTCACACCGGCGACAGGCTTTCCAGTAATGGCATCAGTTTTTAGGATCTCCAAATTGGGCATCCGATCATTGGAAACGACCAGTTCGCTGTTCTGACCGGGGAACAGCTCCACATGATACTCACGGGAGTCCTTCACATATCCTTCCGGAGCATCCATCTCCACCACGGAGTAAATGCCGGGTTCCAGATCGGAGATGTTGATTTCGCCCTTGGTGTCAGTTACGCGATCCAGGTAATGCGAGCCGTCCTCAATCCGCGCAATTCTGAAGGTCGCACCAGCGAGGCCGAGGCCGCTGTAGCTATCCAGCTTCACCAGACGGAAGCTGGGCTTCTGGGTGTTGGTGAACACGAACTGGGCATTTTCGTTACCGTTAATCTGGATGACACGAGTGGCGTCATCAATCAGGTAGCCATCCGGCGCGGCCTGCTCCGTCACCTTGTAGGCACCAGGCTCCAGATCGGTCAGGTCGATCTCGCCATTTGCGTCGGTGGTGTACTCCTTGGAGAAGGTGCCACCGACAAGCTCAATACGGAACCGTGCGTTGGGCAGAGGCTCCAAGGTGGTGCTGTCCAGCTTTACAAGATGGATACCCGGCTTCTGATCATTGAAGAAGATCAACTCCAGAATGCCATCGGAGCCTTCCAGCTCAATCTGCTGAGGTGTGGAATTGATGATGTGAGAGGAGTCGGTAGCGACTTCCTTTACAAGGTAGGTGCCAGGTTCCAGATCGGTTAACAGGATCTCGCCGAATTCATCAGTCTGGAAGGTGCCCAGAGACTGTGCATCTTTGGAAATTTCAAAGGAGATATTGGGCAGAGCCTCGTGAGTCTTAGAGTCATACTTGATCACACGCAGGCCGGGTTTCTCCTCGTTCACGATAGGAATTTCCACAGTGTCGCCGGAGATGACGGTTGCAGTATAGACTTCATCGGATTTGATATAGCCGGCAGGCGCTGCGATCTCCTGGATGCGATAAGCGCCAGGCTTGATCTCGGTGAAAACAGCAGTACCGGCATAATTGGTTTCTCCGGTATATACGGCACCGGACTCAATGTGCTCGATTCGAATCGCGGCACCGGGCAGCTGCATACCGGAGTCGGAGTACTTCTTCACCATTAGGTTGCCATACGGAGCATTTTCAAAAGTCACCGTAGCCTGCTTGCCGTACTCAACTTTGACATTCTGGGCGGGTTCCTCGCTAAGCAGGTAGCCATTAGGGGCTTCGCGCTCATAGACGGTGTAGTTGCCGGCCAGAGTAAGAGGAATAACGATTTGGCCCTTGGAGTTGGTGGCAAAGGTTCCGACCGATGCGCCTTCGGGATCAACCACTTCAAACATCGCGCCCTTCAGGGGGATGGTCGTGCCTTCCTCGTACTTGAGGATTTTCATGCTGGTCTCGGTGGGTTCCTCTTCAGGGGTGTCGGTGTAGTTGCTGTATGCCGTCAGAGCCAGAGGCGTGGTCGGATCGGTATCGCACATGTAATTTTGCAGGTTGCCATACTTGTCTTTCTCGGCGCACACAGCGTAGTAGATGGCGTACTTATAGACATTGGTACGAAAGCTCAGTTGGACGCTGCCGCTCTGTCCATCGACTGCGCTGGCAGGATACAGGACCTTGAACTGTCCGGCATATCCCTTTCCGATGGCCTTGGTGGTGATGACATCAATTTCCTTGTTGTCCATATCAACGATCTTCGTGCCGGCAGGAACCGCAGAGGGATCGCTAAAGGCAACATTTACAGCGTAGTTGCACACCCAGGTTTCAGAAGTGACCGTGAAGATCTGCTGGAGATATTCCTGACCATTGATGGTTGCAGGATAGGCGGTCTCCTGGTCGGCTTCCACCGTGACATTAGGAGAAAGGGCAGTGCTCCATACGGTGCCGCGACGGTAGATATCCTTCACGGCTGCCAGCATCTTATTGGCACGCTCCAGCTCCACTCCGGTCAGATTGGGGTTGACCTTCATGTTGTTGATGTCCCAGTTGGGCAGCAAGTACGCCCAGAGCGCCATTTTGGTCGCATAGTATGCCTGATACTTATTCTCCAGCTTGAGTTCGCTCAGACTGCGATGGGGATAGCCATTTGCAATGATGCCCATGACTTTGGGATCACTGCCGATTTCGTTGGCGAGGTACTTGATGCTCTCACCGGGAGCAACAGTCTGAGGTACACCCTTGATATTGGGGTTGACGCAGTACGCAGGGATTTCTTTCGTCTGACCGTTGCGATCCACATAGTTGTAGTAGGTATAGATCAGCTCACGCACTCTGCCGTTGATCGACAGGTAACTGAGCTTCTGCTCGCCGTTGTAGATGTTGACTTCTCCAAGCGCATCTTCGACAGAACCGGCTGCCAGAGCTGTGCCTGGAAACATACCAAGCATCATGACAACTGCGAGAAGCATCGAAACAACTCGTTTTTTCATTTTGATTGACCTCCGTGCTTATTATCGTGAATGCATAAAGCATTCTTGGGGTGGATCGGTATGGAAAAAGGCAGTGTGCGTATTTCAGCACACTGCCTCCGCAGGGAACAATATTCAGTTTTCATTTTACGGAGATGTAATATTCCGTGTACTGGAAGGCTCCGTCACAATAGACATCCCATGCCTCAAAGGCGTACTCGCCGGGAGGGCAGGAATTGAAAAGTTCGACGATCTGGTCGGAACGCCAGGGCCAGAAGCTGTTGGCTGCCACGCTTTCGGGAATAGACAGCTTCACGGTCACAAGAGGGCTGCCATCCGCTCTGGTTACGGGCTTTCCGTTCTGCCAGGTCTGCGGATTGTCGCCGATGGCGTTATAGAGGGTGTACTGCATGCGACGGGTCTCAAAGAGGTTGCGCACGAACATGTACTCCTTACCACCGGAAGTGAAGTGGTTCGCCTCGGGTTCGGGCAGAGTCGGCTGATCCAGCAGGCTCCAGTCACAGGTGGGGTCCGGCAGGGTGTCAGTTTCCTGCATAGCGAACATACTGTTCTGGTACTTGCTCACATCGGTGATCTCATACACATAGCCGTCGCTGCAGGGGATCTTGTCGCCCGCCTTGGGCTCGGGCATGACATCCGCCTGTGTGTAGTCAGCTTTCTTAGCTCCCACTGCCACGCTCTGCGTCTTCGCGGGAGCTGTGCCGGTATACGGCTTATCGCTCTCAATCTGGACACAGCCGTTGGTGCTGTCCCAATGAACATTGAAACCAACCGCCTTGCCGATATCGCGGAGCATCACATAGTTGTTGCCGTTGATAGCGTATGCGGTCATCTTCACTTCCTGACCATCGACAAAGAACCGATGGCTGCTCAGCTCAGCAACGACGCCGGCCGCATAGGCCACGGAGCCGCCAAAGAGCATGGTGCCGACCAGAAGACCGGCGATAAAGGATCCGATTCTCTTCATTTTCTTTCACCTCATCAAGTGTATTCCAGCCACTCTCTGCGGGGGAAAGGCGTAGGGATGAATTACTGATTGCAGTAGGCCTGGAGGCCACGCAGGAAGATGTCTTCCTTGGTTGCCCGCCTGTTCTTAACCAGATCTCTCATCTGGTCATAGGACTCGCGAGGCAGGCGCAGCCGAATGGCTACGCTGGACTCGGTGGGGATGGGCTTGGTACGACTCTCACGATTGCGGGGCTTATTGGTTTTCATAGTGTTCCTCCAGTTCATTTATCGAATCTCTACTGCCTGCACGCACAGACGCAGAGAGGGCTGGTTAGCGATACAAGTGATCAAGGTAATTCGGTTATCTCCCATCTCATTCAGGTACGAATAGTCGGTATAGGAGATGGACCCGACAAAAGTCACTTGGTAGGTCTTGGTGCCGATCGCGGTCTTGTACTCCACGATGTCACCGATCTTCACATTCTTCAGCTTAGCAAAATAGGCATGGCTGCCACGATTGTGGCCGAACAGACCAATGTTGCCGGTATAGATGCCAGACGAGGTATAGTGACCAGCTCCTTTGGACATTGAGCTGTCAGTAGCGCCTTCATACACCTTGCAGCTCAGGCTGACACGGTCGATCGAGACTTTGCCGATGCTGCCATCTTTCTGTTTCAGATCAGTAATGGTGACAGAGGGCTGATACGGAACTTCGATTAGGCTGCCACCAGAGATGATGCTGGAATTGCTGAAATCGGACTCCGGATATACAGTCGTTGCGGATCCACCGCTCAGGCCATACTGGATACCGCTGCTCAGATAGGGGTTATTGAGCGAGGTCTCCAGGAACTCCTGGCTTAGGCCGTACTGGATTTCTGGAATGTCGTAGTCGATCTGGTTGCGGGCACCGTAGTTGTAGCCGGCATCATACAGATCCTCGTAGTTGGTGCTGCCGTAGTAGACGGGATTGGCCGAGGTTTCGAACGAGTAGTCTGCGGCACTGGCAGAGCTCGCCATGCCGAGGGCCATAGTCAACATGCAGCACAGGGTCAAAATGCGTTTGAGTTTCATACGGGTTCCTCCTCAGTATCGGGTTCACCTTCCTGAGTGCCGATATCGACCTTGAACCAGTACTGGCCATTGACCGTGCCAACAGTATGCTCGACTGTGTTGTCATAGCAGTGGATGGCGATGGTCTGGCCGAACAGCTTCTTTGCGACTGCCTGATCCACTTCGACTGCGATCATACCTTCCGGAATATCCTTCAGGCGATCGATACGAAGTTCGGGGTCTTTGGTCTTCAGACGCAGTCGGCCGCACTTTTCATACTCGTTGCCTTTGCCCGTCGCTTTGTAAACTGTAGTATTCTTACGAAGCAGAAGGCCGAGCAACAACAAAGTGGCCAAAAGAATGGTTCCGCCGATAACGGGGATCACCACGATCGAGCCATTGAAAGTGGGTTCCTCTTCCACATGAACGATCTCGGTGCCCAGGTAGGTTACGGTATAAAGGATGCTGGAGATGCCGGAAGAGACGACGGTGCCTTTGTACTCAGCGGTCGTAATGTATCCGGTTGCGACAGTGGAGCTGGCAGTGCCGGAATAAGTAGCGACAGCGGAATAGGTGGCGGGAACGAGTTCATCGCCTACCAGCGCCGTACTCTCCACGCTCCAGGTCACATTGGACAGGCTCAGGGTTCTGCCATTCTTCTCTACAGTCTTATCGATGTAAGAAGAATCATTTCGATCGAGGCCGGTGTAGTTCTTGGTTGCGGTGACAGTGTAGGAGCTGCTCTTGTAGCCGGCTGCCTCCGTCTTGATCGTGCTGTGGTCCAGAGACAGAGTGCCGGAAGAAATGCCGTCGTCGAACTCGATCGTGGGCTTCAGCTCTGCGAGGATATCTTCAAGGTTCTTACTGGCAGTTGTGACAGTGACGACCTCGGTGTGCAGATTCTCTTCCTGGAAGTGCTGCTCTTCTTTGATGATGTCACTCATGGAGTACAGGAAGCCATCATGCTCGAAGTCCTCTTCATAGAGATCTGCAGGGTTCTGGTCGGGCAGGAGCGTATAGGTCTTGATCGCGAGCTGCTGCCCGTTGAGATTCTGATAGGTCACATCGTCCGGAATGTACGATGCTGCACTTGCTCCCACCGTCATGGACATGGCAACGACGAGAACAAGCACCAAGGAAGTGATTTTTTCCTTCATGGATCTTGATCCTTTCTGTTCGTGGGTGTCATGCGACCGGGTTAGTCGGATGATCACCGGTAGTAAGGCGGCCTTTGCCGCGCTTGTATTCGCTGATGCATTCTTTCAGCATGGCAAGGAGGTCTTCGTAGGTCAGATTCATCGAAAGCCAGAGGCATTGCCGGTACATGTAGATCATGCTGTCATCTGCCAGGAAGACGGAGTGCCAACCTGTGACCGAGTCCAGATTCAGTTCGTTCGCAACGCCATACATCTGATCGGCATTGATGTCAGCGAACAGGATCTTGTCAGCGACAATGATGGACATGATGGGATAGCTTCGAATCATGGAGACAAGGACGACGCAGTCGATCTCGTCGTCCTTGTGGATGGCGACATAGGTGTCACCATGCTGCTCCACAATGTTGAGGCAGGACCGGATGACCTCCCTGCAGTGAGCGTCAAGAGCATCTCGGCTGCTGGGAGTGTATTTCATAAGGTTACCTCAATCTGGTATGGCGTTTGATGATTCTGGTGATGAAGCCCAGCGCGATGCCGTTTTCCTCATCTACTCCGGTGACACGGAAGCTGACCGTATCCAGTCTGCTGGGCATGTCGATGGAACGATAGAGCTTAGTCTTGGCATTGACGCCCACCTGAAGGCGGACGAAGAACACGCGGTCTTTCACGCCGGTAACGACACCGAAATAGTTGGAGTTGGGAGTGATCTTCTCCAGGGCTGCCCGATCGGGATTCTCAGATGCCTCTTTGATGGAGAGGTTGACCGAATAGACATCCCGCTCCTCGTTGTAAGAAACATCCATGACCCTGGCAACGACCAGATCGCCGGTGGAGTGCAGATCCGCAATGTCAGAGAACCATTCCCAGGAGACATTGCGGGCATAGATCTCAGTATCCACACCGCAAGCCTCCACCGTCATGGTGTTGTTGCCGACACCCAGAACACGGCACGCCATCAGGATACCGGGCTTTACACGGCCGGTGGCATAGTACCGCTTCTGACGCTGCAGCATGGCCGCCTTACGGGAACCAACTGCCGCACGATTGCGGATATCCACGGCCGCTGGGATGAAGTCTATGGTCGCACCCAGCATACGTCCGATCTGGATTCTGACAGATCGAGGAATGGGATCCTCTTCAGGCCATTCCGTCAACACCATCTCACGAATGGGGATCAGGATGCGGAGGCCTTCAAAATCAACCGGGCAAACAGGAAGACCATTCTCGGTCTGAATAATGCCGCTGCTGACGATGCCGGTCAGGATCTGCTGCCTGCGCGCTGCGCCGGCAAGATAGCCCCACTTGGCGTCTTCGCTATCCTCACGGGTAACGCCACGCTCCAGATCATTGAGTTCAAGCAGGTCATCACTGCCTTGACGCCGGGGCGCCTGAGGCGGCACAGGTTCAGAAACAACCGGTTCCTGAACGACCTCTTCAACAGCTTCAGTTACTTTCTTCTTAGGCATTTCTTCTGCTCCTTTCCTAGAAGATGTCATCCGCATTCACAACCTCGCGCTCAGTGTTACGGGCTGGCTTCGCAGGTGGTTTCTTCTGCCGATTGCCGCTGCCCTTTTCCACAGGGGTGGCCATGGATGAGGATGGTGAAGGGCCGGTTGCAGATACAGAAGAAGCCTGGCTGGTCTTCCAGTCAGGCTCATGCAGGATCGCTTTGCGGCTCTTCAGCTTTTTATAGTCCGGATGCAGGGAGTAGTCATAGCGCTTGGCTCGCATGACTTTCTGACCTCGAATGAAGATCAGAACTTGATCCGGGGGTAAACGCAGGACCTCATCAGGGGTAAGCAGTTGACGCCGGCCAAGTGAGTTGGTCTTGCGGAATCTTGGTGTGTAGTTGGTGATGTGCATGGTATTGAGTTCCCGCATTGTACCCTCCACTTCAACAGAAGCGGTACCAATGCGATCACTGAAGTACTCCGCCGTAAGCATATCGGTACAACCCAAAAACACCGTGGAGTCACAGGCACCGAGGATCTCCTGCCATTGGTCATCAGGGTATCGGTTGCGCATCTGACCTACATTTTGGAAGAATACGGCTACCGAGCATCCGCGTGACCGGATGGTAGAGCACTTTTTGGTGAAGTCAGGGATCAGGCAGCAGTTCGGAAATTCATCTAGCACGAACTTGACCTTAGTGCTCAGCATACCGCCTTCGCAGTATCCATCTGCATAGCGAATCAGGCGGATAAATAGAAAGCTGAAGAATAGAGAGCTGAGAAAATCAAAGGTGCTGTCCTGATCGGACACGATGCAGAAGTAGGCACACTTTTGCTTTCCCGGAAGTTCCAGATCGATCTCGTTATAGGAAGTGATGTTCCGCACCTGCTGTGCCTGCAGTACAGCCAGCTTGCTGCCTAGGCCAATGATGACACTGGTTCGAACCGTGTCGCTGGACTGCTTGAAGATGGCGTAAGGTGCGGCTGCCGGGGATGGCGGAAGGAGCTCACCAGTGTACTGGTTCACATGCTCATGGCTGATACTGGCCATGATGTCAGATAGGCCCTTCTCCGTCTGTGTATAGAGCAGGTCGTAGACTGTAGCCAGGTTGCGTTGCTCCGGGGGCATTTCCAACGCCACATACAGTACCAGCGCTTTTAGCAGGTTGAGCTCAGCGTTGTACCAGAAGGCGTCTTTCGAGTCTCCGCTGGTGTTCTGCAGTACGATGTCGGCGAATGTCTGAGCCATCAGCTCGCTGGAACCGACTTCGTTGAGGCAGTTCCACGAATCACTATGATCCATTTCAATCAGGTTGAAGACCTTGACTGTGTATCCATTGTCTCGAAGGTATTCGCTCATGGATTCATACAGTTCAGATTTTGGATCGGTAAGGATCAGGCTCTCACCACGCTTCACCGCCTGGAGGACCAGATTTCGGGATATGGATCTGGATTTGCCTGTACCTGAGGAGCCGCACACGGCGAGGTTGGAATTGAGGCGTGTGTTTTTGGGGAGTGTGAGGATTTGACCATCAGGCAACATGCCAAGGATGTCCTGCTCGGTCTTTTTCGCACTCGTCACATCAAAGCAGTCACTTGCCTCCTTCGGTGACATGAAACTTGCTGTGCCATAGCTGCCGGAGTTTGAGACAGTAAGGTTTCGATCGGCGTCGGTGACTCCGTTTTGCCCCCATCCGATCCGGAGTCCAAAAATGCAGATGAGTACAATCCCCACCACTACCATCCCGATGGCAATCAGCCCTTCTGGAAAGTGTAATATGGATCGAAAGACATCTGCAAGTTCCAGGGATGGGAGACCTGGGGAAGTGCTATAGTCACTGCCGGCTGCCTTCCATGCGTTGATGTTGATCATGAACTGGGCGATAATGCCGGCAATATACAACACGCAGGGGATCAGGACAGCAAGGCTAAGGGTTATTTTCAGTTTTCTTCTTTCCATGGTTATTCATGCTTTCTACTGGACGCACTTCGATGGCCGGCCCGACAATTCCCTGAACCGTTTGAGTCTGGTAGTCGAAGCAGAGCATAATGGGGCTTCCACGGAATCCTTCTGGGATCGGACGGATATCCGATAGTTTCAGGAGATCACATTGATAATTCAGAATGACCGGTTTGTCGTGCTGGACATCGATGGCGTCATACTCTCGGTTGGGAGTTCGTGGGGGGTGGTAAGGTGCAAGGATGGCCTGGTTCAGTTCCAGCGCCATGTCCGGATTGAGGATGATTTTCATTAGAGAATCACCATCGGGGTTGTTGGTTAGGAAGAGACACTGGGCGAAGAATGTGGAAACTACAAAGTACTTGTTGCCAAATGGTTTTGCACTGTGGCATAGGCGCTGCGCCACGCTCATAGTAGAGCCGATCACGACCTGATGGATCGTGGTGACGCCAAAGCCTCTAGCCAGAAGTAAGCTCTTCACAGCTGCGGCGTAGTTCTCCTCACTGTTCTTCATCCAGTACATCCGTGTGCTACCGGTGAAGTAGAGGAAATAACAATGCTTCCCCTTGACCACAATACCAATCGTGCGGGAACTCTTGGAAACGGATTCCGGTGAGTACTCCTCGATGGCGACTCGCAGTTCGTGGGACGCATAGTAGTAACACTGGGTTGGATCTGGGGTGATTGCGTTTGAGGTGCGCTTTGCCGGGGACATCAGGGATGGCTTTTGTGAGATCAAAATCTCTGCATCGGCCGCATGGGCCATGACCGTGCCCACGGCGATAGCGTGAAGTCTCAGGATTTTATCGACTTTTGATGGGTACACGCGCTCGGAACGATTGATCCGAGAATAGATCATGGCCACTGCCTCAGGATCACTCTGCGCCACATAATCAAATCCCTTCTGCGTTAAGCTCAGAGACCGGATTACATGCCGCTTATGTTTCCTGCGGTAGCACTTCACATAGCCCTCTCGAATCGCCCGATACATCACTCTGCGATTCCACTCAGCACCACCACCGATGCGAACCGCCAACTGCGTCGGAAACTCAATACAGTACCCGACAAACCACAGCAGTTCAAGCAACCGATCGTTCTTGCAAGTAATCATAGGCACTCCAATCTTGAAAACAGTAAGGCTGCCGACAGGCTGCCCGAGGCTGCGGCATGCATTGCCGAAGTTGCGCAGAAACTGACCAAGCAAAAAACACCCAGCCAGAACACCTCACTCAAATCACTACCTATTTCTGCAGCCCCTGGGTGAGGACAGTCCGAAGGCTCAAAATCACTACCTATTTCTGCCTCTCATTCAAAGCAGGAATTGGTAGTTGATTTTATGTGGTTTTTAGCCCATGTAGAGAGGGTCTCGGGTCGCATCAGATAGAACTCTGTGCAGTCTCGATCAGACACCTTTGTGGCCTGAAGCACCGTACACAACAGCCCGCTGTCGTTGGTCAGTAGCATAGACTCGATCACATCCAGATACCTCTTGGTTTCGATGTTATCATAGTCTCGAATGCGCCGCTTGCCGAGTGCCTCATCGTAGTTATGGACAATGCAGATAGCACAGCTTCCGAACCGTTCCATCGGATTTTCCTTGAGGAAGTCGAGGAGTGCATAGCGCAGAGGGCGTGTCAGAAACGCCTGATTATCCCTCTGGTTTCGCTTCGGTAGGATTGCAGGCACTGTGATTTTGAGCCAGTCATGGGTCTCATCGATCCGAATTCCAAGCAGATCAGCCACCTCACCGTAGAAGTGTGCGGTATCATCACGGACCGTTCGAGCCGTGAGATTTCGCAGGGAGACCGTGGAAACTTCAGCGTTACGAACCAGGCTGAACAGCTTCTGCTGGGGGTTAAACTGATCCATGCGCTCCAGATTATTAGCTATCTGGAAGAGTTCATGGCTGATGCCGTCATAATCTGAAGCGACCTGGCGCATAACAAGGATATATTTGGGGTTTTCCATCGTGTAACCTCACATCTTATAGATTTGCTCAACACCATTCGGGCCGACTAAGACGCCATAATCGTTGACCAGTCTGGGCTCTACCTCATCCAGAGTGCTCAGATCATCAACAACGATCAGGCGGACTGTCGCTTCCGCAACCACGGTGCGAGCTGCGTTGATTGCAGGGATATTCTGCTTACTGCCAGGGATCAGGTCATAATCCTTGGCCGCAGAAGAGAACGATAAAATAGCCGGAGGGTCGCTTGCGCAGAAGTCCAGCACATTGTCTCGCATTTTGATGAATGCCCAGAATACCATGACAGATTCAAGGGTCTTTCCGTGGTCCAGCGAGTACCTACTTGTGGCAAGGAATTGGCCGTCCGGCGAAAAGTAGGCCAGACCCTCTCGCCGGAGTCGTGCGAGGATCTGGCCATAGGAACGATTGCTCAAATGATTGAAGAGCAACCGCATTTGTCGCTGTTCAACGACCCCGAAGATGGTCAGCAGCCGAATGATAAAGGCCACTTCTCGATCTCGGGCAGCATATGCAAACTTCATTTTGCTCTCCTTTGTGTAGACTTAGGAAACCGCATAGTGTAAAAGATCTTTGCTGTTACGCATAATGTAGAGCTAATGTAAACGACATTCGTGGTGTGTTTTCATAAGTCAGCATTATGCGCATTTTGAGCCATCTTTTCCTGGAGGATTTGATTGAGCTCCATGCGGTCTGTAGTGATCAACTGCTTCTCCAGAGGGGAAGCTTTGAAGGAAACAGTGATGTGGTTGGAGTTTGTTGAGATTAGGCCCTGGCCGCGCTCAAAACGGGTAATCGACATGATCTCAGCATCCGACAGGTGGAGGATGCTCTGCACTCTTCGGGCTTCATCGTCCTCCAGATTCAAAATGATCTTCGTCTTGGCAACATTCAGGATGCCTTTGCCAAATCGGCTCCTGTCAAGGTCGCCGATATCCTGCGTAGCTGCAACAGCTGCGCCGCCATAGCCACGGATGATTTTGAAGATTTCTTGGACCCATTCTCCGGCCAGCGCCTTTGCATTATTCGGGTTACTGGTATCGTCGTCTCCGATCAGCTCCCACGCCTCATCAATGAAGATGGCTTTCTCCTTGGTGCGATCCTCCTTTGCCTTATCCCAAACATAGTCCAGAGCAACGAACATGCCCACAGGGAGCAGCTCGCCTGTAAGCTCAGAGATGTCCAGTACGGTATAGAGGTTATCAAGTTGGACATTGGTGTGTTGGTTGAAGGTCTTCGCAGAGCCGTTGACAAGACGATTGAGAATGTTGCCCATGCGCTTCGTTTCCGGAGACTCCATAAGGATCTCATAGACATCTCCCAGCAGGGGCATCTCGCGATACCGATCCGGGTGGTCTGGGTCGATCAGCGACTCGTTGTTGTGAGTGATTCCTTTTTTTGCATAGGTTCGAATCAGAGCCTCATCCAGAAGCTGACGCTCTTCATGGTTGATATCGGGGATCAACAGAGAGAAGAAGATGTGCAGCTGTTGGATCTTTTTTGCCAGAATGGAGTTCTCATTGACAACGCCATCTATCAGCTGATTGGCGCTCAAGTCTTGCTTACGGATCTCACAGACATTGATGCACTGCTTGGAGGCAGGGCTTATGGAGATAAACTCACCTCCGATATTGTTGCATGCGCGCAGGAACTCATGTCCCTTCAGAGGAGCGATAATGAATACCTGCGTGCTTTTACGCCTCATGCGCAAAGCGATCAGCTGGAGCGTGAAGGTCTTACCTGCGCCGCTTGTTCCAAGAAGTACCATATTGGCGTTTTTGTAAACCCGGCTATTGAAGATATCCACGATGACCAGGCTGTTGTTATGCTGATTAACACCGAGCAAGATGCCATTCTCGTCACTCATCTCAAACGAGGTGAAGGGATAGCAACTGGCCGCAGAGGATGTCAGCATATTGCGCTTGCTGGCCTCGAACAACTTCTTATCCAGCTTACAGAACGGAAGGATCGAGAGAAGCGCCTGTTCCTGCCTGAAGCGGCAGATACGAATGTCCATATCCTGTGAGATCATAAGGCGACGCACTTCAGAGATGCGCCACTCCAGGTTTTCCAGAGTATCTGCAGTAACCGTGACCAGGGTGTTGCAGTAGTAGAAGTCCTCGTAGTTCGCAAGACCTTCCTTCAGGAAGTATCCGGATCGAATGGCGCTTTCGAAATCATCGAAGTCCGTATTCGTGTCCGATGTATCCTTGAGTCGGCTGCGGTTAATTCGGATCTGCTGACCCAGCTTAGCCTGGATACGCTCTTTTGGTTCGCGGGAAAAGAAAAAGTCCACATCGATGCCTTCGCCCGCATTGACGAGAATGCTCGTCCAACCGGCGACCACTTGGGGGTTATACCCGTCAGAGGGTACGATCAGATACGCATGATAGACACCATCCATGACGACATAGGACCCATGGGTCAGGTCAATGGACTCAGGTGCCAGCACACTTTTGAGTGGTACAGGAACCGAAATGTCGGTGTCCTTCCGCGCTGCCTGCAGTTCACGGACCCGCTTCTCAACGGGCTTTACTTCGCAGGTGGCACGATTGAAAATGGTATAGAGGACTTCCATAAGGAAGATGTTCTCATCCTCATGAGCGACAACGGCATTGTCACAGTGCAGAAAGTACTGACGTGCTGTTTGAACAGCGGTCTCCAGTGCAGATACAATCTCTGCGTATTCCGGCTTACGATTGGTGACTGCCTCATACTCAAAGATGACGAGAAAGCGTCGTGTGATGGCCTCACGGGAACCGATCGTCTGGATTAGATGGTAGTAGTCCAGTTGGAGATCCCGGCACTTGGGATTATCCTCTGCCTCCATTTCACGCTCAATGGTATTGAGGTGCTTGCCGATATCGGCCTTTTTTGTCAGCACTTTGATTTGGACCTTTACAGGAGAAATCTTCATCCAACTTGCGAAGCTGGCGACGATGTTCTTCTGCTCGGAAATGTTACGGAGCAAGAAGTTGATCGGCTCCACCTCAATCACACGGAGATAGCGACCATCTGTAGTCTCGATAATGCCGTTTCGGATATCTCTGACCGGGATGAAGTCCTCTGCGTGGAGGGGCTGCTTTTTCTTTGCAACTGATGATTTGTGCTTGCTTGCTTTATGGGGTTTCTTCACAGGGTTGCGCTTTTTCCGCTTCTTGGGGTTCTCCTTGATCTTGATCCCTAACTGCTCGGGCGGCTTAGGTGCCGACATTCCCGACACAGCCTTCATTGGTTTTTCAGGTGCCTCTGGAACCGGAGTGTCTGATCGGTATAGTGTCCTGCGATGGATGAGCCAACGCACCCAGTTAACAGCGAACTCAGAAAGCGAATCACCTTCAAATCCAATCACACCAAAGATTCCAAGTGGCAGAGACACCAGGCACAAAATGATGATCCGTGTAGTAAGGGAAAAGGGCAACTTGATAATGGGGACACCTGTTAATAAGACGAGCACGCAAGCTTCAATCGCATTGCGTGCCCGAATCATGCCGCCAAATAAGCGCCCACTTGTGAGAAAGTTTGGTGGGATATAGTAGACATCCCGATCTTCATTCGGTTTGCTCATATTTGGCCTCTATTCTGTTGTCAGTTACCGATGATCCAAAACGGCCCACCGGATCCAGCGCGCTTACTAGCTTCGTTGAGGATAATGGACATATCCCAACTCTTCTCGGAGCGCTTATAACTGGAAGGATCTGCGACGAGTATCTTTCCGTCAGCTGTGCAACCGCGCAGCACAATGAAGTGGCCGCTGGAAGTGAAGTGTCCCTTTGTCATGATGGCGACCACGAGCTTTCCATCAGCTAGGGCATCAACGATGCGCTGGGGCTCTGTTGCCGCACAGCCCTCTACACTCAATCCCCAAGCCTCAGCAGCACCGGGAATTAAAGAGTGGTACGAGCCGTTTCCACTACACCAATAGCCGTTCTCATAGGCCCATTGTGCCATGTGAGGAGGATCGACAGTTTCGGATGTCAGGCTGGATACGACGATGGACATAGCGGTAGGCCCACAGGCGTAACCGCCAATGGTGTCTGTGCCGTACAGTTCGTACTTCCAACGTTCGTCCAACTGGTTGTAGTAGACCACCTGCGTCTCACCATCTGAGAAAATGACTCCGTCATAGGAAAGTCCCAAGGCAGAGAATTCGGTTTCACTCAGGCCCTGGTAAACACCATCGCCCAACAGAACGGTGAGGTTTTGCGCATACTGGCTTGCCAGTAGCTTTTGGTCGTCTGACAGGTGGAAGACCTGATCGGCAAAATAAGCCTCGCCATTGTATGAGATGGTGTAGACTCGGATGGTCTCATAAGTCGGCTCGGGAGGTTCCTCGGTTGTGGTGTCAGGTGCAACCGTTTCCGTGCTTTCTGCTTCAGGCTCAGAGGGGACTTCTCTCACCTCGTCTGTATAGGTAAACGAATAGAGTTTGTCCTTGTTTGCTGCAAGCAGGCTCTCCATATCATCCTTGGAAATGGAGGTCGCGTCAGTGTCCTTATAGGCACAGTACTGGGAAACGATTGCATTGGCGTTAAACACCACATCGGAACCGAACGTATTATTGACTTCCTTACCGTCGCAGCCGGAAGCAGCGAAATTACTGTCGATCCGTGCCAGCACATCATTGAGTCCCTCAGAGAGGATCATGCTGATACCGCTGTTGATATCCGCCAAGTTCTGCACCAGCACCGTATCATCGGAAATCCCGTTAGGAGTATCAGTGCCATCGCCAAACAGGGATCCGAATATCACCGAGGGCAGCATGGCAATAATCAAAACCGGAAGCAAGATGACGGCTACGATGGGAATGGTCCACTTCCTTGAGGATTTTGCGGCCTCAACGGCCGCCCCATGAGCGCCACCAGTTGCGGCACCCTTTGCGATGCTGGCAATGGCTTTACCGGTTTTCGCAGCGCCAGCTACTGTGGATTCAGCAGATGACTGTTGCTGTCTGTTCTCTTCACTCATTAGACTTTGTCCTTTCTCTTGGGTACGGGCGGCATTTGAGGAACAATGCGCTCCTCATACCGAATCTTATCGTCGCCATCCTTATAGGGAGTCTTCTCGACAGTCGGCTGTGCATATTGCCTGTACCAGGAAGAGCCATCTATCGTCTCTACGGTATCGTAGGGGCCGGTAGGAGCCATATACTGCTCAGTGCTATACATAGCGAACTCCCGTTCAGACTGACCATCAGGAGCAACTTCGTGTCCTGTGATGCGGCCTCCGCCAATTTCGACATTGCGGAATGTGGGAGGCGAACTGGGAACACCAGCCCCCTCGCGGACAGTGCCGGGAGATGGGGCCGTGGGGGTGGTCGAAGCTGTGTGCGTAGCAGTTGTGATCACGCCGGTCAATGCGCTTCCTTCAGAAACTGGTTTTGCTCCCACAGGAGAGGGAACCACCGGGTTGGGGGCACTGGGCGCCGCCCACGGTTGAGTTTCGGGTGGGATAACACCGGCTGCTGATCCTCCATCGAGGGTGACAACATCTTCGCCGTTCATTGGGGTAGGCGCCGTGGGAATTGTGACCGGATCATCCGTTTGTATCTCACTCGCCGCAGCACTTGAGTAGCCAAGATAACTGGTCAATGCTTCCGACGCCTGTTCTCCGGTAATCGAACCGACAGAGGATATATCTCCCTTTGCAACAGCTCCGATCACACTAGTTGCGAACTTGCCCCCGCTTGCTAAGCTGGAGCCGAACATAGCACCACCAATGATGCTGCTAAGACCAGATCCGGTACCTGTTGCACTTGATGCTGCAGCATTACCCACAGCTCGTTTGGTGACCCCGACAAGGCCGTTTCCGCCACCGGTAAATGCTGCGCCGGCTGCCTGACCACCATTGTGTGTACCGTGCGAGGAGTGACGATTAGAAACCGTGCTTCCAAATGCACCTGCAGCAGTGGCGATACCACGGCCGGCTACCATGAGTTCTGCCAGCATACTTCCTCCTGTCCTGCCAACATTGACTCCTAGGGAAGCCATGAAGCTATCGATCTTCTGACTCACTTTGAGGAACCCAATGGCACACAGGAACCAGATGAAGATATTGCCGGCAACTTCTTCTTGACTGGACGCTGCAATGGCACTTTCCACTTCACTCTCATCGATGGCAAAAGCAGTTGTGGACAGAGCACAGGTGAGCAGCACGAGCACAAGGATTGTAAATATGCGTTTTCGCTTCATGTCTACCTCCTCATATGGACAGCGGATTGGCAAGGAAGTTGCCAACCATGCTTGTGAACAGGCGCAGGCACCATGCATTCATGATCAAAAGGAAAAGCTGACCACCAAGCATTCGGCACCACGCGCTGAATACATTAGATGTGCTTTCTGACGCACCTGTCGCAAACGCAATGGGCGCCGTATAGATCAGAACTCCAACAAGGATATATCGTTCCGCTGCCTCAAACAGGAGCTTGATATAGTTCCAGGCAATGATGATCACAAGGACCAAAACAATAAGGCTCACGGATCCGGAGGCGAGGCATCCGACTATCACCGTGAGCACGCTACCGAAGTTGGAAAACTCAATGGGAGGTAGTGCTGTATCGACAACCCAGCCATATGGTGTGCCGGCGATTCCCAGGATGAGCACCATGATCTGATCGGCAAACAGTGCCAGAAAAATGAAGAGGATAGACTTGATGGCGAGCTTGGTAGGGTCCTCCGCACTAAGGCCCACACCAAGCCCAAAGTTTTTGAAGAGCTGCCACACGAGGTTCAAAAGGATAAAGCCAACAGCGATCGCTACAAAGACTTCGTAGAGCGTCTCAGCGGCCGGAAAGTAACGCAAGAAAGTGCTCATGTCACAACCCAGTGCTCCAAGAACGGATCCTGTGACCAGGTCCAGCAGGTTCATGATCTGCGTGGCAATCCACTCAACAATGCTGTCTAAGATACCCATGTAACACCTCCTGCGTCAGATCAGAAGCAGCCCAACTCGTCGTCGAAGCTGCTCTCTGGCAGGAAGTAAGCCGCTGTCAAGCACATGGCGATGCCAGCGACGATACCGGATACCAAACAGATGATGCTTTTTTTCATGTCTTGTTTCTCCTTTAAGGCGTCCAAGTGCCACCGGCGAAGAAAGGCGTCACATAGGCCATGATAAAGCCAAGGCTATTCAGGATAGCCCAAGTAATGATGATCCGCTTCAGCCAAGCACGGGACTCGTCAACCGTCCGTCCGGATCTGGAGAAGTTCATCAGAAGAAGCGCAACGGCAGCCGTAACAACTGCGGCAATGGTGCTGATGCTGAGGATTTGCGTATACACATCCTGCATGATCGCACTCGCCTTCGTCCAAATGGTATCCGCGGCGAAAGCACGAGTGGAAAACATGCTCAGCATCGTAGGCATCACAAATGCTATATACAGTCCACGACCAACGCTTACATTTCTGAATCGCTCCTGCAGCTTCTTGACGACGGCAGGTTTGTTCTGATTCATACTGGGAAGTCCTCCTTTCAACTAGAGCCGAAAAGAAAAGCCAGGGGCTTGGGCAGTGCGACCCAAACTCCTGGCTTATGCATGAAAAATGCCCCCGGCAGAGCAGAGGGCCGTCCATCGATGAAACTTTTCGACGCTATCATCTTAGCATTTATGGAATACAGATGCAATTAAGCAGGACTTCAAATACAGTTCGGAAATAGTTCAATTTTAGTTCAGGGCAGAAATTGCTTGATGATTTCCATACAATCACGAGCCGTATAACCCCATAAAATGCGGTCGATGGCTTTGATCGCCATATTGAGGTAACTGTGATAAGTCACCATCGACATTTGGAAACCTATTCGCTCGAGTTCTGCAAGGATTGCTTCACGGTTGGCCAGCTTCCTCTCCGAGAAGTAGGTGAGATAGAGGATCTGGTACATCAACTCCCCATGATCCGGATCCAGCCTTACCGTGTTCAGCGCGTTTTTGATGATCTGGAGCATATTCTTGCTCCGGATGACTGTGCGTGCATATCCTTCAAGCTTTGAGCCGGATAAATCAACCCCCGCAAGCTCTGCATTGACCTCCAGTGTGGAAAGCCGGGTGCCATGTTCCATCTCCATCCTGACATTCATGTCAGACTCCGAGATCTGGATCGCATAGGCCACCTTGCGGTATTGCTTGAGCAAGTACCTGGTGTTGTGATACTTTTCCACCGGCTTGCGTTTCATCGGCTTGTCCTCCAGATGATCTACGCCAACCTGAAGGCCAGTCTCAATCTCAGTCTTCAACGCTTCCTTCTCAAGCGCAAAGACGGGTGTGCTGTCAGAGGTCATGATTTCATCTCCTTTCCGAGTGTGGATTCTTTGGGCGGGTCACGACTACTCTTCTCCTGTTCAGACATCTCCCAGTCTAAAGAACTGTAGAAGACTAATGGAATCTGCCGAGCAAAAAAAGAGGAGCGAACCACCAGAAACACCTGTATTTTCAAGGACTTTCTGGCTTTACCTATTGTTTTCTCTGGCGGGACGCGTGACTCGACGCTGATATCGAGTTTGCTGTCGTCTGCTTCCACCACATCAATCGCCTTAGCAATACCAATGATCTCGCCAATCCTGCTTAGTTCGAGTTCCTCACAGCCTTCACCGTAGATCATCTCACGATAGCGGCACATTGAAATGACAGAGCCGCGTGAGCTGGAAAAACTCACACGGCTGATAATTCCATATTCGCCGGCCTTCAACATGAAGCGTCCGACTCGGGACTTTGACCAGCCCCAACGACGAGCAAGGTAAGTATATGAGAGCAGCGGCATACCTCGCATATTGGAGTAATAGACAACCGGCATATACTCAGATCCTCGCACTTTGGGGTCATTCAGGATTGTGTGGAGCCACATATCCATGATGGCGTCCAATTCACTGAATACAATTCCGACTTCCTTTCGTGCAGTCTTCAGAAGCAGTCTGCCGACAGGCAGCGGGAAGAAAAAGAATCCCGATCCTTTATAGCTGTAATAGTTATACTGTAGGTGTGTGCAGTGCTCTTTCCAATCGGCAATCGTGAAGCGGAGTATTTCCTTTTCCTCATCCAAGATCTCAAAGGTAAGGAATCCATGATTCTGGAAGTACTCCATCAGCTCAAGCGCCTGAGTCTTGGAGTGGACTCGAAGGATTCTGGGCAATGCCCCGATCTTGCAGATCCACTGACCCGGTGCCTCCATATAGCGGTCGCCATTGATCACGCGTTCATTGGATCGAAAATTAGCGTAGCTGAAGAGCGCCATGAGACTGAATAGATGGACAGTTCCTTCGTTCCGGAAATCCTTGTGATCATTGAAGTGTCGGAACCACGGCTTATAAACTCTTACCTTCGGAAAGCACACCAACTGTTGTTTTTGTGTGCAGCTCATCTCATACACCTCCTTCCTGACAGAGTTGTAAATAGAGTCGATTCCAAGTCCCCTGGTCAGGGGGACACAGGCATTTCAGCCTCGGCCCATGCTTGTGGGTGCGTCGTCCCTCGGTTTGAGACCTAGCCGGACGAGTGTACCATTATTTTCCCGTGCTGTCGTCGCAATGGAGCTTGACCAGGCCCCTTTCACTTGCTCATAGTGGCTCGAACACGGTGATGTCTTGGAATCGTATTCGGTTTTCAAGGTACAGTGCTGTGGTAACAGGTTGAGAGTCTGCGGTCGGCAAGTCATAAAACACCTCGAATGCACCTCTCGTAATGAATGTAGAAATGGCACCCCTTTTGACCACCCTTCAAAAAAGAAAAATTTCCCCATCGACTAAAATAGGCTGATGAGGTATTATGAAAATGCATTGAAAACAAAAAAAGCACGCACCCACCATTTAAGGTGAATGCGTGCAAATGATAAGTCGGGAGGAAGCTTTGATTTTGGACTAAATCAGCATACTCACTCCATAGAACCGACTGTATGTCTATTATAGGTCAATCCTCG
>DXUR01000010.1 GCA_019417795.1 Clostridiales bacterium
ATCTCCATATACGTTCCGGTTTCGATGTGGTTGCGTCCAAGTCGGGACTGGTCTTCTTGTGTCAAGTAGGAACTAAAAAATTTTTGAGATTTTACAAGCCGTTCATAGGTGGAAAACCACCCGTGAACGGCTTGTAACATTCAGCCTATTTGATTTCTGCTTTCTCAAAGATGTCTTTGAACTTCCAGACGATTTCGATGTTGTTCTGTCCATGAACATAGATAACAGAGATCAGCGCATGGGCAAGCTCGTAAGTAAGCCCTTCGCATTTCTGGAACTCGCCGACCACCTTGTCAAGTCTCTCATCGGAGCAGGGATGCTCAGAATCAAGCTCCAGCATCCGCTCATGGCCTTGCCGGATTGCTTCTTCATTTTCGACTATCTTGGCGTCCACCTCAGCTTTTCGCTTGAGATATTCCGCCTTTGTGATGCTGGCCGAAGTGTACTTCTCATACAGTCGGAGCTTGACTCCCTTGAGCTGTTCAGACTGCTTTTGCAGATCGCGGATTGTATCGGCACATTCTGAGATAGCAGATTTTCTCCGCTTGCTGATCTCGTGTTCTTTGACCGCTTTCTTTTCGACCAACGCGAGCATTTGTCCAATCGCATTGTATGCCGTGTTTTCAATCCATGCCTCGCTGTACCTCTCACCAACCGGACACTCTGTATCGCGGTCATGCGTCGAGTGGGTACACTGGTAGAAATATCCGCCCTCATTCCTGAGCTTGCGCCGGGTAAGGGCGCGTTTGCAGTTGCCGCAGCACACAAGGCCTTTGAGTGGGTAATAGTGCGGGTTCCGTTCGGGTTTTTTTGCGCCTCCCCGGATAACGGCCTGTGCCAGCTCGAACTCTTCTTTGCTGACAATGGCTTCGTGCATCCCTTCGACAATGATCCAGTCCTCTTTCTCTTGTGAAATAGTTTTCCGAGAACCAACACCGCCAGATTTTCGCTTGTGGCCGACCGTTGCCCCTGTGTAAACATAGCTGGTCAGGAGCTTGTAGACCATAGAAGCCGTCCAGCTTATCTTGTCGCTCATATAGCTGAATTTCTTCTTGTCGGGATGTTTTCCCTTGAAATATTGCCCCGGCGTCGGGATGTTGTCATCGTTCAGACTGAGGGCAATCTGTGAGGTATTCCTGCCTTCAAGAGCTTCATCGAAGACCCTGCGCACGACCTCTGCGGCCTCCGGGTCAAGCTTGAGCTTGTTGCGGATTTCGGGATGAAGCACATAGCCGTAAGGAGCGTAGCCGCCCACATACTTGCCTTGCTTCATCATCTGGATTTTTGCCGTTGTCGTTTTGACAGAAAGATCCTTGCTGTATGCGGCATAGATGATGCTGCGCATGACAACCTCAAGGCCACCGGTTGTTCCCTTGTAATCGTCGCTGTCATAGCCGTCGTTGATGGAGATAAAGCGAACGCCCATGAACGGGAAAGTGCATTCGAGATAATTGCCCGTCTCGATGTAATCACGAGAAAAGCGGGAAAAATCTTTGACGCAGATCAGGTTGATCTCCCCGTGCCGGACTTTCTCCATCATCGCCGAGAACTGAGGACGATGAAAATTTGTCCCGGTATAGCCATCATCCGCGAACTCAAGTCTCGGATATTTGGAAAGCGTCGGATGGTTGTCAAGGTAGCGGTTGATGAGCATACGCTGGTTGCCGATGCTGTCACTCTCGGCCTTGCTTCCGTTTCCGGTATCTTCATCAGCCATAGAGAGGCGGATGTAGATACCGATTGTGTAGTCTTTGTTCATTTACATCGCCTCCTGAACTTCTTTGATACTCTGAATGGTCAGCTCGTAGATGTCACCGTACTTCATGACCAGTTCGACAGCGCCGCCCTCATGGACTTTGACCAATTCAACAGACTCGTCTACTAAATCCTGAGAGAGCTGCGTTGCCGCGCTGACGGATTTCATCAAGGTAATCCACTTGTTATCGACCGACATAGCTTCGTCGAACTTGCTCCGGCGCTGTACTGCCTCATCCAGACGGCGGGACAGGTCAGCGTATTGTTCGTCATAGCTCTTCTTGGCAAAGGAGTATTCCGCTTCATCCAGAAGCCCTTCGGCATAATCCTCGTAGAGGCGTGTCCGCTTCTTAGAAACGCCGTTGAGCCGCAGATTCAGGCTTGTAATGAGGGCATTTTGTTGATCTCGGATGTTTTTCTCGCCCTCGCTGCCCCTGAGCTTATCCAGCAGCTTGTCATAATCAAGCGCTGCCTTGACTTGAAGCTGGATCGCTGCAAGCACATTCGCTTCAAGCGTGTCCTGCCTCGTATAATGGGAAGTACAATGCTCATAGCGCCGACCTACTGAGGTACTGCATTCATAGAAGGCATACCAGCGCTTCCGCTTGTCCTTGTCGATCCGTTTCCGGTGGAAGTACATCTTCTTCCCGCAATCAGCGCAGACGATTTTTCCCTCGAAAAGGTTTACGAGCGTTGCCCGGATTTCCTCGGTTTTCTGCATACTCGTCTGGCGAGCCTCAGAAGCCGCTTGGAGGATGTCCTGCACCTTCTGGAAGTCTTCACGGGAAATAAGCGCTTCGTGCGTGTTCGGGAACACAATCCACTTATCCTTGTCCTTGACATTATGGGATTTGATGCCCTTGTAGATCGCCTTCATGGAGCGGCCAAGGACGGTATCACCCACATAATGCGGATTGCTCAGGATGCCGTACAGCGTTGAACTGTACCAGCCTTTGCAGGAGCAGCCGTCGCCTTTGCGGGTTCCGTTCTGGCGTTTCCGCAGCTCCGTATTTGGCGCACCCAGCCGGTCAAGCTCGTTAAGGATCATCGGGATTGACCAGCCCTCGATTTTCCACTGGAACATGAGCCGCACATACGGCGCTGTCTCTTCGTCAATAACCATGTTTGTATGGTCTTCATTCCACCGGTAGCCATACGGAAGATTGCGCTTCTGGAAGGTCCCTTGCTCCATCTGTGCTTTCAAAGCGGTGGAGACTTTCCGTGAAATATCCTTCGAGTACAGGGCGTTGATCATGTTTTGCAGCGGGATCATCAGGCTCTCATTTGAGCCGTCCGTATCAAAGTTGTCGTAGTGTTCCTTGATGGCAATAAACCGCAAGCCAATCTGTGGAAAAATGCGCTCAAGGTAGGTTCCGGTTTCTATGTAGTCACGGCCAAAACGGCTGAGATCGCGGACTACAAGGCATTTGATCCTGCCGCTCTTGATGTCAGTCATCAGGCGGTTAAACTCAGGCCTGTCGAAAACCGTCCCCGTCCGTCCGTTATCCACATAGACATCGACGAGATCGAGATACGGGCAACCGGCAATATAGGACTTGCATATCTCAATCTGATTGGTGATGACATCCACCTTCTCAGATTTGCCGCTATTCTCCACGGAGAGACGGGCATAAATGGCTGTCGGGAAGATTTGCAGCGGTGCTGCTTCGCAAACCGGCTCTGAGGCTGCGACTTTTCTGCTTTTTCGTGCCATGCGCTCATCCCTCCTTTATCCGGCAACGGCAAGTTCGTCGGCATAGCCGAGAACATATTCAAGTGTCTGCTGATACTCGTCTTTGTACTTGAAGACAATCTCTATCGCGTGATCCTCATAAATCAGGATGCGGTCAACCAGCGCCATGAGGACGCGGCGGTTCAGCTCTTCAATGTTTTCATACTGCTTGAAGAGCGTGACCCAGTTCCGTTCCGTAGCCCCGGTTGCGATCGACTGCTTCATTTCCTTCTTCACCCGAAGAAGAGCCTCCTGCTTTTCCTCAATGATTTTGGTGTAGCTGTTGCGGAACTCAAAGTATTCCGACTTGTCGATGATCCCATCCGAGAGGTCTTCATAGAGCCGGAGCTTGAGCTTTTGATAGCGCTCAATCTCTTCTTCGAGCTTCGCAATCTGCGCTTCATAGTTGAATGCCTTGCGGTTCTGAGAAGGAAGCCGCTCGATCATCTCAAGCGCTTTTTCCAGATTGACCACAAGCTCGATCTGGTCATGGATGGCACGGAACACCTTTTCCTCAACCTCTTTTGCGCTGATGCTGTGTGGGCTGCAGGTCCGGTTATGCTTATTCGTTGAGCAGACATAGTAGATGTATTTCTTTGTCTTCGACGGGACGGTCTTGCGTGTCATAGACTGCTCGCAGTCCCCACAGAACAGGAAGCCGGAAAACAGGTGTGCCTCATCCTGATCAGGCGAGCAGCGCATATCCCGCTTCATCATGGTCTTGACGGCCATGAAATCCTCATAGGAAACAAGCGCTTCGTGCGCCCCCTCGACCTTGACCCACTCGGTTTCGTCTTTCGGCTGCACAACGCGCACCTTGTAGTTTGGCGTACCGCGCTTGCCTTGGGCAAGGACACCGATATATACCTCATTGGTGAGGATGCGCTGGACAGCCTTGTAAGTCCACTTTGCAGTGTCGCCGGTCTTGAAGACGGTATCGAACTTCACTCCCGCCGAGTGCTTATACTCCATTGGAGAAAGCACGCCCATCTGATTCAGCCTTGCAGCAATGCGACCGATGGAGAAGCCATCCTTGTACATGGCAAAGATCATCTGCACATACTCGCTGACGGCCTCATCGACGATAAGCTGGTTTTTGTTATCCGGCGATTTCTTGTAGCCATAGGGCGCGAATGCCCCGACGAACTCACCGTTCTTTTGCTTGACCTCCAAGCTGGATCGGATTTTCATGGATATATCCTTGCAGTAGGAGTCGTTGATGAGGTTTTTGAACGGGATAACAAAGGAATCCGACTGCGGATCGCCGGTCAGGCTGTCGTAAGCGTCGTTGACCGCGATAAAGCGGATGCCGAGCTGCGGGAATATCTTTTCCAGATACCGACCGCCGTCGATGTAGTTTCTCGAAAAGCGGCTGAGGTCTTTGACTACGATGCAATCAATCGCACCTTTGCGGATTGCGTCTTCGAGCTTTTTGAAGTTTGGACGATTGAAGGAAACGCCGCTATAACCATCGTCAACGAACGGCTCGCAGACGATTTCCAGATCGTCATGCCGTGCAATGTAGTCCTCGCAAATGGATCTTTGGCTTGCGATGGAATTGCTTTCAACTTTGTCCCCGTCTTCACGGGACAGGCGGCAGTAAATCGCCGTCCGGTAAACTTTTCCGGGCATAAAAATAACCTCCGTTTTCTGTTTGGTGTGATACATCAAATCAGAAAGACGAAGGCTTCTGCTTCTTGTATGAGGAAAACACGATAAAGCCACATGACCCTCAAGGGCAGCGGCTTAGTCCATGTATTCTTTTTTGACCTGACTTCATTGTATCACAGGCTCAATCGCTTGTCCATAGAACCAAGCGAAAAGATTCAGTTTGTTCATAATCAAAGTCCTCTCAGATAATGTTCCAGACAGTCCTCCAAGGTGGTGTCTGTCTTCGAGAAGCTGATCTTCACGACGGTCTTCCCGTCCAGATAGCAATACGGGTTTCTGATCTGTCGGATAAAATCCCGCAGCCGGTCATCCTGCGCAGCCGCAGGCTCAAGCCGGATGCTGTCCCGCTGGACAAGGGTACTGCGGTCAACCGTCTTCGGGTTGACGCTTCTCATAGTTTCTACGCTCATCATATTACAAACACCTCCCTGATGATGTGAATTGTATTCAGGACAAAAGGATATGGCGGAGCGCCGGTTAGGGACACTCCGCCACATAGTTTTCATCCTGAAAACTTGTATGCTGAATGTAGCTAATTGGTTTGTTTCGTGTTCCGGCATATTTGCAGCTCGCACCCCTGCCAGAAGAGCCTTGCGGCTCCGGGAATGCTACGGACTACCAACGGTTAATCGGTATCATGGGACTCTCACCCCTCCGAGGAACGCTCCGAGCCGCCCCCGGCAATCCGGGGACGGAAGTATCATTATACCCAACTTCTCCATCATGGCGAACAGCCGCACCACACGGCAGTTTAGCCTCTCTGTTGATCGCTCGCTTCCGTGAGGAAGGTCTTGGCGGCAGAAGGCAAGTCGCTTCGAGAAAAGAGGAAAGATCCGCAGCACTGGATATTCTGTTTTCAAGGTACTGTGAAGCCGGTCTTGATTGACCCCTTCACTTTACAACGGACATTTTTTGAGCGAATTAGCGGGTCTCTCAAAAAATTTTTTTGAATTTTTTTCTGATCGCATCCCGCGTGTCTTTGACAGTGGAAAACGAAAGGCCGTCCTGCTTGGCATACGACAGCATACTCATGTTGCCGCGCATACAATTCATGTACACATCAAGCTGCGGCTTAGTCAGGCTGCGGATAAATTCCTGTTCGAGCAAGCCGGTGATAATGTCTTCCTCCATCTTTTCCGGGGACTCCAGCCATGCGGATGCCTTTACATCATCTTCCGGCACAGCGTCCAGCGACAGCATAGTGGAAGGCTGCGCATCCTCGCTGTCTTCGCTGTCAGATGCTCCCCCGGTATCGTAGGAGCGCCGGAGCTTCTTTTCCTCATTGCGGAGTGCTTTCATGACCTCGCGGTCAACCTCCGTAGTCTCGCCGGTGGCCTTCACGCGCACCATGCACTTGCCGTCCTCGGTAGTCCAGAGGTCGTAGTCGAACTCAACGGGTGTTTTGGGGATTCTTTTCATTGTCTTGTCCTTTCCGCTGGCTCGGAGCAGCGGATGGACAAGACTAAAAAAGAGCCGCATGACGGTGAGCTGATCTTCCCATACCGATAAAACAGAGCTTAGAAAACTCTGTTCATGCGGCATTAGGAAGACTCACCAATCAGCGGCTCCACAGCACAGCTATAAAATATTGAATTTTATTTGTTATCTCCTTACCTTCTGTGAAGGCGGAGGTATAACCGTCTCATGTTGATCACATCAAATACGGTTTCCCGGCCACAGGCTTTGCACTTGGCCTGTATGTGACCACGGGAATCCTCGAATACAGCGATAGCGTTATGCCCACAATATGGGCATTTCACCATGCGCATCTTCTGGTTGACAATGGCGCATCGCGCCCTGCGGATTTTCTCCTGCATCTCCGGTGAAGGCTCTGAGACACGGATGTTTTTCTTCATGCCCACACCTCCAAAGGATCGTTGTACTCGCTGTATGGCCGTGTTTCCAAGTGGCCGAGCTGTCTCAGCCGGATGACTGCGGCTGTCTTGGAAACGCCGAACTGCTGGCAGATCATATCAAGGGCAACCTTATCCCAATAGGCATAGGTTCCATCATAGCTGACGAGTTTCCGGCCTCTGGCATAGTACGCAACGGCAAGATCAATTTCCCGCTGGGGCATCAGGATGGCCGCGCCTAAGACATTGGCTTGCCATTCATTCCAGTCCTCGCGGGTCTTTAGCTCCCGGAGCGAATAGGCTGTCCGGGCGGAGTATTTCCGCCGACAAGCTTCCCGGATTTTGTCTGTCTCCATCTGGAACAGGATTTGATGGGCGCACTCATGGGCGAGTGTAAACCGCCGTTTCCCACAGAGCTTGCGAATCTGTGAAGGCTCGATAAAGTTCCTGTCCATCAGGACTTCGTTTCGGTGCAGCGGGATTTTGCGCTGAAAGCCTCTGTCCTCCATGATGTACTCGGTATCGGTGTAAGCGGTCAGTCCGCAAATGCTTCCGTCCTCAGACAGATAAGCGAACGAAACATTCAGGCCGAGATATTCGCGGGCAAACTGGTCAATCGGCGTACCGCGAGGCAATCGCCTCCCATCCGTATCGGGTCCGAAAAAGAACTCGTTAAAATCTCTTGTGACCGCCGCAGCGATTTCTTCAATCTCTTTGTGCGATAAAATCATCTGGCTCCCTCCTTTGCTTCTACAAACCATTTTGTTCCCTCCTGAAAGAGGTACGATTCCCTCCCACGGATCATCACAGTATAACGAATACCGCCGCCTCCAACTTTTTTAGAAGCTGCACGGCATTTGTACAGGATTTGGTCAATCTGAAAGATCAGGCCGTTTTCCCAACGGATAAACCGAGGATGACATACTCCTTCTTCGTCAACATCCAAGTTGACCGAGACATACGCCTTTCGGCAATGTGTGTTCGTCATAGCCTACCTCCATGTGCTCTAAAAGTTACGCAAAACCGGGCATAGCTTCCGTATTCCTGTTGACATACACACTGTTCGTGTGGTATCATAATCACGAACGGGGCGTTCGCGTTGATAACAGCATAGCATGAACAGATATTTCATGTCAATGCCTTTTGCGAAATTTCTGTTCGTGTCCATAATTGTTTTAGAAAGAGGTGCCTTATGAGTTTCAAGGATAAGCTGAAAGAGAAAAGGTTGGAAGCGAACCTTACGCAAGTGCAGCTCGCCGAAAAAGTATCTGTGACACCGAGAACCATCCAGCACTATGAGCTTGGCACTCGCAAACCCACAAAGCTTGATATTGTGGAAAAGTTGGCGAAAGCGTTGAATACCACGCCAGAGTATCTGCTTGGGCAAAATGGCTTGCTGGTGGTAGCGGCTCATGAACAGGGCGGCTCCAAAGCAGCCAGAGATATTGACGAGCTTGTCAGTGAAGTGACCGGTATGTTTGCCGGTGGACGCCTCAGTGATGAAGCGCTCGATGGCGCGATGAAAGCGTTGAACGATGCTTACTGGATCGCCAAAGCGAAAAACAAGAAATACACTCCGAAGAAATACCGTAAGGGGACGAGCAAACAGTAAGGTGCTTCGCTGTTTGCGATGCCTCCATCAGCGGGAGGTGAGACGATGAATGCTGAAAATCTCTCGAAGGTCGGCAGCAGACTTGTGAAACGCTGCGGGACACGAGATCCGTTTAGCATAGCGCGGCAGCTTGGCATTGAGGTCATGTTCTGTGAGAACTTCGGCCCTCTGAAAGGAATGTACCGGGTGATCAAGCGCAGCCGATTTATTTTCATAAACGAAAACCTGAGCGGACGGATGCAGCGGATTGTCTGTGCTCATGAGCTTGGGCATGACCAGTTGCACCGCAATCTGGCAAAAGGAAGTGCAATACAGGAGTTCATGTTATATGACATGACCACGAAGCCGGAGTATGAGGCGAACATCGTTGCCGCTGAAATCCTGCTCGACACCGATGAGATTCTTGAGTACATCTATGATTACGGCTATACATCCGAGCAGATTGCACGGGCAATGGGAACAGACATCAATTTGGTTGCCTTGAAAATTGCCCACTTGGCGGAAAGCGGATATGATCTCCGGCGCATTGAACATAGGAGCGACTTCCTGAAATGAAGACCTTAGAGGGAGGCGACGAACGATTTGAACTATGACTCCTATCTTGCCCGTGCCATAGAGATTTTTAACGACAAGATGGATGCAGACTTTTCCCGCGATAATGTCATCCTTACCTGCTTTATGACCGACGATCAGGAAGAAATCTTTGAGCAGTTCTGCGCTCAGTATTTCCCTTACCGGCTAAAAGACCGGTATCAAGAGGAAGGCTACTTCGATTTCCGGGCATCCTCCTTTATCGGGATGGACAACGGAGGTAAGGACGGCATCCTGCTCCGCACGGACATACCCTACCATCCTGTTGAGCTGCTTCATATCTTCTTGCATGAGCTGGCGCACATCTACTGCGCCCATCATGAACTGGATGGGAAAAGCTTCTATGACGAATACTGCGAAGGCTACGCGCAGACCAACGAGGAAGACGGCTTGATCAGTGCCGGATATGCGGTCTGGCGGGAGTGTATTGCAGAGATTATTGCGATTGAATGCGACGATAACTGCGACATCTTTCCGATACGGGACAAAAAGAAGATGCTTGCCCAACTCAGGGAGGAGATCGACCAGCGGGACGGCAAGCTGCTCGTAAGCGAGATTCTAACAGCGGTGATGACCAGTTCTGAGGTCGAGACATCCCAAACATGGGACGAAGCTGAGAAAGCAATCCACAGCTTAAAGCTGTTTGATACTGCGCCGGAGATGGATTTGATGAGGCTTGTCTTCAACCAGCTCCAGGACAGGCTGATTGAAATTGATATTGACTATATTTCAGAGCTGGGCTATCTGTATCTGAATATTTTATCCCTTAGTTTACTGCGAAACTTCCAGATGCCTTGAAGGCAACATTCAGTATTGATATGAGGCAACAAATCGGGAGGTGTGAAGATGAGTATAAAGGAAGCGCTGATCGGAGTATTTTCAGATGATCCCATCAACTGGTTAAAATGGGGAATTGTATTTGCGATTCTAATTGGCGGTTATATTATTGCCATTCCGCTTTATGGGAAAGTCTCATCCCGTCTGACCTGGGAGCGCAAGCGGGATATTGCGCGAAGCAGGGACCATGTGATTAAGGCAGCTCTTGTTAAAAAGCATCCAAAAGGCGAAGTTGGAAAGTACGATTGGAGCGCTACCTACCATTACGAATTACAGGGTGAAGAGCGAGAATATCACGCCTACTTCAAAGAACCAACCAGACCGCCTGTTTATCTGTATCTGTACTATTTGGATAATCCCCGCAAGCTGTTTTCGGTGGAGGAATACCATTATGAGAATCATAAGGCAATCCTGCTCCTGCCTATCATTTTTCTCCCTTGGATTTTGGCGTTAGCTGCGATGTTCCTTTTGAACATTCCGCTGCCAACGAGGTGAGTCGGAACCAATAGAATTTGCATGGAGAAACACAAAATGGAAAATACCGTATTTGAACGCAATTATGAGATTGTAGAAAAAGATGACCACGCAACGGCTGTATTTGAGCGAGCCTTTGCCCCCGGCGGCTTTATGGAAGAGTTTACAAAGAAAATGGACGCAATCCCGAAGGTGGTTGTGCCGAAGGATAAGGAAAATTACGACTATCTGCTCAACCGGTGCGATGACTATGCAAAGCGGCATCACGGCAGGATTCGCGGTGTTGTGGACTATGAGCACTGGGACGCGCACATCGACCTCTATTTGAGAATGCTGGAATTTGACGATGCTGAGGATATGTCCTTCGTAAAAGACATCGGTGAGAAAGCGCACTACCTTTGCATCACGCCGGAAGAAGGCGGCGGGTACCGTGTCCATATCATGATCAACTATTTTGAAGAGCTGATGTCCGAAGAATACCGCTCCTACCTCAAATATGAGACGCTTATGGAGGATGAAGAACTGGCCTCCATGTTTGATATACCGGAGTTGTCTCCGGAGGAAGAGGCAGTTGTCCAGTTGATCAATGAAGTCCTTGATCGGTTTGATAACGAAACCCAAGTGGACAGGACAACAGCATTCAAGGCTGCACTCAACTATGTGATGCAACAGGATAAAGAAGAGGAAAAGAGCCTCGAAGGAATTGCCGCAACATTGACGGTGCTTCTTGAAAAGGTGCTGGACGAAGAACAGAATATGGAGGGACAAGACTCATGAAATACATTCTCTACCGCTCTCTTGGTGATCTTGATAAGGCTGTTAAGAAGCATGAACTTGTGGCTGTTGAAACAGGAAAGAATATTGATGATGTGACCGATGCTCTGGTTAAAGCGGCAGCGGATGACCTTGCCGGTATGCCGGAATATGAACGCTGTGAGACAGCGGCCTATGCACCGGAGCCGGTCAAAGATTTTCGGAAGGTACGGCGCTATCAGTATGAGATGACGGGCATCGTCTATCCACCCAATGCCGATAAGAACATCCTGATTGATTATGGCATTGTAGAGACGGATGAATAAATTAGGTTACTTGCTTTTTCCTAATCCGTGAAACAGAGCAACAAATTGGAAATTTATAAGGAGATAGTAAAATGCAATTAACAAAAATCGAAAAGAATGGCATTGCTTGTGCTGTCGTAAATAGTAACGAAATTGTCATCACAGATGCACAATCTGCGTTGGATGTACTTATGTCCGCAAAATACGATATTGGTACAAAAAACATCGTTGTCGATAAAAAATTGATTACAGAGGACTTCTTCATTCTAAGCAAAGGTCTTGCAGGTGAGATTCTACAAAAATATGTGAATTACGGTGGTCGTATTGCAATTTACGGTGATTATTCTCATTACACAAGCAAGCCGCTAAAAGACTTTATTTATGAAAGCAACAAGGGCAAGGATGTGTTTTTCGTTACTACGCGAGATGAAGCTGTTGAAATGCTGACACGATAAATAGTAATTTTTCGTGGTGACAACGAAGACAGGAAGTAATTTTAACGAGTTGAAAGGCGGGTGGTATTGTGCCCCTTCAAATTGTACGAAACGACATCGCAAAGATGAAAGTTGATGCTATCGTCAACGCGGCGAACAGCTCCCTGCTGGGAGGCGGCGGTGTTGACGGCTGCATCCATCGGGCTGCAGGACCGGAACTGCTTGCCGAGTGTAGGACGCTGAGAGGCTGCGAAACCGGCAGCGCGAAAATCACAAAGGGATATAGACTGCCCTGTAAGTATGTGATCCATGCCGTCGGACCGCGCTGGCGGGACGGTAAACACGGAGAACGGGAAAAGCTTGTCTCCTGTTACCGCACTTCCTTGGCGCTGGCGAAGGAGCACGGTTGCGAGACGGTTGCCTTTCCTCTGATCTCGTCGGGCATCTACGGCTATCCGAAAGACCAGGCATTAAAGGTAGCCATTGACACGATCAGCGACTTTCTTCTGGAAAATGACATGACCGTCTACATTGTCATCTTCGACCGCAAGGCATATCAGATCAGCGAGAAGCTGTTCTCCGACATTGCCGCATACATTGACGATACCTATGTGGACGCGCATACGGACAGCCGCGCTTCACAACTTCGCCGGATGCAGATGCTTTCGGAGGAAGCAATATGTGGCGCTCCAATGGCGGCAAGCACGAAAAGTCTTGACGATGCTCTTTCGCAGATCGACGAGAGCTTTTCTGAAATGTTGCTTCGGAAGATCGACGAGAAAGGCATGACCGACGCGCAGTGCTATAAAAAAGCAAACATCGACCGCAAGCTCTTCTCGAAGATCCGCAGCGACCGGCTGTATAAGCCGTCGAAGCCCACGGCGCTTGCCTTTGCGATTGCCTTGGAACTTCCGCTGGATGAAACGAAAGAAATGCTCATGAAGGCGGGTTTTGCCCTCTCACACTCCAACAAATTTGACATCATCATTGAGTATTTCATTGAGCAAGGGAACTACAATGTCTTCGAGATCAATGAGGCTTTGTTCGCCTTTGACCAGAGTTTGCTCGGGGCGTAAGGAGATAGATATGGGTAATTATGTAAAGAAGAAAAAGGATATGGTCTTTCAAAGTGTCGATTCTCTGCAACAAGTGGTCAATGTTCTGAATGAAGCCGCTGTTGCAGTAAACGACAAAACAAGAACTATCCGGCATAGCGCAATTCCAGAGGTTTTGACGGGAGCTTTAGGCGCTGGAATTGGAGGTGTAGGTTCCTTCCTTGCGCTCTACGGTCTGGGTACAGTAGGCTTATCTGCGGCTGGTATCACTTCGGGTCTTGCCGCGGCAGGGGCTATCGTTGGCGGAGGAATGGTGGCGGGTGTGTTCGTCTTGGCTGCTCCGGTAGCTGCCCTTGCTGCGGGAGGGGTTGGTGTTGCCGCTCATCTCAAGAGCAAACAGCTCAGGCAAGAGAAAGAACGCCTCTATAAAGAGGCCATTCAAAAGCACGAAGGTATAATCAAGGCGCTAAAAGAGGAAGCCGATGCAGCCAAAGAGCGCATTGACTACTTGCAAAGCCTTAATATCCTTCTACAACAAGCGATCAAAGATTTGAGCAAGGATTTGGGCGTTGCATAGGAGGACGAATATGGGTAATCTGGTGTTCAACAGTAAAGACTCCATGCAAAACCTCATAAAGCTTGTGAACGAAGCTGCCGAGGCGGTTGGAAAGGTTTTTGGCGGTGGAAAAGGGACCGGAGCATTTGTTTTGGCTGCTCCTGTGGCTGCGTTGATCGTCTCCGGTGTTGCAGAGTACATAGATGATAAACAACAAAAACAGATCCAAGCTGAAAAGGAGCGTCTTCAAAGAGAGGCAATAAGTAAGCAAGCGGCACTTATTCAAGCGTTAAGAGACGATGCACAGTTGAGCCGCGAGCGTCAAGATTACTTGGAGTGCCTGAATCAGCAGCTACAAAAAGCATTGGAGGATTTTCAGAGAGAGGCGGTACAGGATGAGCAAGTATAACTATTCGGATTTTGAAAGACAGTTGAATATGGTACTTGCACATCAGTCTGCGGAACTTTCTGAAATACATTTCCCCTCTACTGAAAGTGCCGATGCTTGTATCGAATCCAGCGAAGCGTTGTTGAGAAAGCTCGGTTATAAAATTGAAAAGCCTAATTTGCAGGTTGCCCCATCTAATCGTGTGGTGGTGCTTGTTCCTAAATGGGAATCCCTTTGCGTTGAAGCCGAGCGTCATGTTGGCACAGATTGCGATTTGGAATCACTTTTTACAGAAGATGAGTTGAGAGAAAACTCTGCCGCTGTCAGGAAGCTCAATGCCGAATATGCGGCACTAAATCGTCTTGACAGAATGGATGTTGCAATCAGTGCTTTTGCTGCATTGACAAGCGCAGCTATTGACCTTCTTCTTGTGGGGATTCCGAAGAAGGGTCCAGAAGGATTGTCGGCTGGGACGCTCTCAAACTATATCCGAGACTATTTTGAGAAAAAATACCCGGAAGACGAAATGCAAAAGTTGGCTAACAGCAAAGAAAGCAAAGTGCCTTACGATGCGCAGGACAACCGGAATACCACTGAGTATGTTCAAGGCTTATCGGCATACTATCATCGGCTTCTCTCTCTGGGGCATGATCCATTGCTGGGGCTTGTTGTTGGCGTAATTGATATTCTTACAGGCAGGATGACAACAATCGACAAAGCCGGTAACATTGTCTCTCAGGTTATGGAGAATTATGCCGACCGGAAAGAGAGCGATATTTTTGCAGCGATTGCCAAGCAGATCATCCATTTCAAGACGGACATAACAACCTCGATGGGCTTACCGGCTCCGCTGATGGGACTTTTCAATCTTTTGCAATTTGGAAGCATCGGCGAAGAAGAACAGACGATTGCCGAGATTGTTCAAGGTATGTACTACGAGGGATATGACTTTATCCATTTTTGTTCTCAGTCCATTCCCGTTATGGTGTCCGAGGTAATCGTTCGACTTGGTTATGCGATAAAGCGTATCAAAGAAGGCAACAGCATTCGAGCATCTATTCCAATTTCGCTTAACCGAGAGAAACATCCCAAGTTGGCAACAATGCTGTTTATAGCTCATGCAGGAGCTACGGCTGCGAATGCCGGAAAGATTTACTTCACGACAAATCCGATGGCAATAAACTATCCGCAGTGGCTTGCATTCGCCAAATATTCGTATTCGCAACTTAAATGGGTGATCATCAATAAGCCCGAGGCCCAAAACGCCTATGTGATGGGAAAGTTGAATGACGAATTGTTTAGTGTGATTGACAGCACAAACGCGATGTTTGAGGATTTTACTAAAGACTACATTGTAGTCTTTGAGTGACTGAAACGGAGGCGCGTTTATTGAACCGCGAACAGTTCATACAATACATTTCAGACGAATACGGCGTTAATGAGGAATACCTCTTCGCAAAGCATCCGCTCTTCTGTGTGTTCCGGCATTCAAATAACCGTAAATGGTTTGCGGTTGTGATGGATGTGCCTAAGAACAAGCTGGGATTAGAGGGCGCAGATGCTCTTGATGTGGTAAACCTCAAATGCGACCCCATCCTCATCGGCTCGCTGCGGAAAGAACCCGGCATCTTCCCGGCTTACCACATGAGCAAAGCGAACTGGGTCTCAGTCGCCTTAGACGGCAGTGTGCCGGATGAACAGATAAAAATGTTGCTGGATATGAGCTATGACGCAACCGCGCCCAAGATGAAGAGAAAAGCCAAACAAAGCTGATACCGTTGAAAGGAGGCAACCGGAGCATGAAGCAGCGCACCTATATCGCCATCGACCTGAAAAGCTTTTATGCTTCGGTCGAGTGCCGTGAAAGAAACTTAGACCCGCTGGACACAAACCTCGTCGTTGCGGATGAGAGCCGGACGGACAAGACCATCTGCCTTGCGGTCACACCCTCCCTCAAGAGCTACGGCATCTCAGGGCGCGGGAGGCTGTTTGAAGTCAAGCAGCGTGTCAAGGAAGCAAACGCCGGACGGCAGCATGACGCGCCGGGACGAAAGCTGGAAGGCTCGTCGTACCTCTTCTCCGAGCTTCAAGAGAATCCGTCCCTCGCCATTGACTTCATCATTGCCCCGCCGCGCATGGCGTACTACATGGAGTACAGCACCCGCATCTATCAGGTTTACATGAGGTATGTTGCGCCGGAGGACATCATCGTCTACTCCATCGACGAGGTGTTCATGGATGTCACCGACTACCTCGCCACCTATAAGCTGTCTCCCCATGACCTCGCCATGAAGATCATTCTGGATGTCCTCTCGACAACCGGTATTACGGCAACTGCGGGAATTGGCACAAACCTCTACCTCTGCAAAGTGGCGATGGATATAGTCGCCAAGCATATTCCGGCGGATAAGAACGGAGTCCGCATTGCCGAGCTGGATGAGATGAGTTATCGCAAGACGCTTTGGTCACACCAGCCCCTCACCGATTTCTGGCGGGTAGGCAAAGGGTACGCCAAGAAACTTGAAGAGAACGGGATGTTCACGATGGGCGATGTCGCCCGCCGCTCCGTCACGGACGAGGACTTGCTTTACAAGCTTTTCGGAAAGAACGCGGAACTGCTAATCGACCATGCTTGGGGCTGGGAACCTTGCACGGTGGAGGCAGTCAAGGCGTACAAGCCGGAAAGCAACAGCTTGGGATCGGGACAGGTGCTACACCAGCCTTATGAGGCAGACAAAGCGCGGCTCGTCCTCCGGGAAATGGCGGATAACCTTTCGATGGATTTAGTGAGCAAGGGCTTTGTCACCGACCAGCTCGTTGTCACGATAGGCTATGACATTGAGAACTTGACAGACCCGGAGCGCCGGAGAAAGTATCACGGCGAAATCGTGAAGGATCACTACGGGCGGCAGATACCGAAACACGCCCACGGCACAATCAATCTGGAACGCTACACCTCTTCCACGAAGCAGATTATGGATGCCGCCGGGGAATTGTTTGACAGGATTATAGACAAGGACTTGCTCATCCGGCGGCTGAACATCACAGCGACCCATGTGATTGACGAAGCCTCTGCTCCTTCTTCCAAGGACAGCTATGAACAGCTTGATCTCTTCACCGATTATGCTGCGCTTGACGCGAAGCGCAAGCAGGAAGACGAAGAGCTGGCACGGGAAAAGAAAGTACAGCAAGCCATGCTCACTATCAAAAAGAAATTTGGGAAGAACGCCATTCTCAAGGGGATGAATCTTTCGGAGGGTGCGACGGCAAAGGACAGGAACGCGCAGATCGGTGGGCATAAGGCATAGTTAAATTTGTGAGGAGGGTTGTGCGATGTGGTTAGCTGCTTCCATAGGTTCAGCTCTATTTGCCGGACTAACAGCGATACTTGCAAAATGCGGAATCAGAAGAACGGATTCAGATATTGCGACTGCTATTAGGACGATAGTTGTTCTGATTTTTTCATGGGTAATGGTATTCATCGTTGGCTCTGCCGACCAGATTGCAGAGATAACGCCAAGGTCTTTATTGTTTTTGATTTTGTCGGGAGCTGCAACCGGGGCATCATGGATTTGTTACTTCAAAGCCCTATCCATCGGAGATGTCAACAAGGTTGTACCAATCGACAAGTCAAGCACGGTGCTGAGTGTTTTGCTTGCAATCCTTCTGTTCCATGAAACCGAACATCTTGCTGTAAAACTCATTAGCACAGTATTGTTGGGCGTTGGCATCATCCTGATGGTAGAAAAAAAGAAGAGTGAGCAGAAAGTCAGCGGGAATACATATATCCTGTATGCAATAGGCTCTGCTGTGTTTGCGGCGCTGACTTCAATCCTTGCAAAAGTGGGAATTACCGGGGTGGAGTCCAACTTGGGCACGGCCATACGGACGATTGTAGTTCTCGTCATGGCATGGTTGCTTGTACTGATCAAGAAGAAAACACCTCAGCTAAAGCAGCTCGACAAAAAGGAGCTTGGCTTTATCGGATTATCAGGGATTGCCACAGGTGCATCTTGGCTGTGTTACTATTACGCTATTCAGAATGGCATAGTCAGCGTAGTTGTGCCGATTGATAAGATGAGTCTGCTTGTGACGGTGATTTTTTCTTATTTTGCTTTCCATGAGAAGTTGTCAAAGAAGGCGTTTTTCGGATTGATATTGATGCTTGTCGGTACGCTTGCGATGGCTATTTTCTCATAACTGAGGACATTAAAATGAAAGGGAAAACAAACTACGAAGACATCATCAACCTCCCCCACCATATCTCATCGAAAAGACCGCAGATGTCAATGTTAGACAGGGCTGCACAGTTCTCTCCATTTGCCGCTCTCACCGGCTACGATGACGCAATTCATGAAACCGGACGGTTGACAGATGAAAAGATCGACCTCAGTGAAGAGGAAAAAGAGGCACTGGACAGGAAGCAACAGATCCTCATGGAAAGACTTGGCGACCATCCCTCTCTGACCGTTACCTACTTCGTCCCGGATGCAAAGAAGTCCGGCGGAGCGTATGTGACAAAGAACGGAAACCTCAAAAAGATAGACGGGTTCGAGCGCTGGATGATGCTCACAGACGGGACAAAAATCCCTCTGGATGATGTCGCTGACATCGAAAGCGAACTGTTCCGCGATATGTTTTGAATGTCGCTTTCCATGCGACCAAACCGAAGACGATTTCTCCTATACTGTGATTGTAAGCAAAAGCAGTCACAGTTTTTCTATATGGGAGGAATCATCATGAAAAAGAACTTAACCGAGATCGTTTTTATCCTTGACCGCAGCGGCTCTATGAGCGGGCTGGAAGCCGACACCATCGGCGGCTTCAACTCCATGATCGAGAAGCAGAGAAAGGCAGACGGCGAAGCGCTTGTCTCCACAGTCCTCTTCGACAATATGTGCGAGGTGATCCATGACCGCATGAACATCCGCGACATCAAGCCTATGACAGACAGGGATTATACCGTCCGGGGCTGCACGGCTCTTCTGGATGCCATCGGCGGCGCGATCCATCACATCGGCAATGTCCATAAGTACGCCCGACCGGAGGATGTCCCGGAGCATACGCTGTTTATCATCACCACGGACGGGATGGAAAATGCGAGCCGGTTTTACAGCAGTGGCCGGGTGAAGCAGATGGTCGAGCGGCAGAAGGCAAAGTACGGCTGGGAGTTCCTGTTCTTCGGCGCAAACATTGACGCGGTGGAAACAGCGCGGCATTTTGGGATCGGAGCTGACCGGGCTGTCAATTACCACTCTGACAGCGCTGGGACGCAGCTCAACTATGAGGTGCAGAGTGAGGCGATTTCCGCAGTCCGTTGCAGCGCCCCGCTTGGCGCAGATTGGAAGCGCCGGATTGACGAAGACTACGAGAAACGCGGCAGAGGGAAAAAGAAATAAGCTGCACAAGCATGAGGAAAGGCGCTTTCGAGCGCCTTTTTTCTCGTCCATACCGCTAATTTCCTCATAAAATGTCCGTTGTAAAGTGAAGGGGATTTTTACGGGGAGAAGCACCGGGAATACGATTGTGAGAGAATAGCAAGCACAGCCGGTGTCCGTACACACGGCGATTTTCGAGTAAGGGAACCCTGCCCTTACTCTTCAAAATGCTTGTTGGGATGTCTCCCAAACCCTCTATCTTTACGAAAGGACAGATTGCCTATGGCAAATAGAACAAGGCCAATCCGCATTGAGTTCTGTGTGTCGGAAAATGAGCATCGGATCATCAAATCAAAGATGGCGCAGCTTGGAACAAAGAATATGGGCGCGTATCTCAGAAAGATGGCGATTGACGGCTACATCATCAAGGTGGACTACACCCAGCAGAAGAAGCTTGCCGCCGCTGTCAGCCGTGCAGCGTCAAATATCAACCAGATTTGCCGCCGCATCAACTCAAAGGGAAACCTCTATGAGAATGATGTCACCGAGCTGAAAGAGAGGCAAAAGGAAATATGGCAGTTACTAAAATCAAGCCAATCCGAGGAACTGTAAACAAGGCGCTTGCCTACATCCTCGACCCGGCGAAGACGGACGATCAGCTCTATGTTTCCTCTTTCGGCTGTGCTGCCAGCGACGCGGCTGCAAAGGAATTTGAGTGGACGCGAAATCTCGCTGTCCAGCAAGGAATGCAGATGCCGAAGGTGATTGCCCGACACCTGATTCAATCATTCGACATCGGAGAAGTCACGCCGGAGATGGCTCATGAAATTGGCAAGCAGTTTGCCGACGAATGGCTGAAAGGCAAGTATGAGTATGTGATTGCCACCCACATCGACAAGGGGCATTGCCATAATCACATCATCTTCAACGCTGTCAATTTTGTAGACTATCATGCCTACCGAAGCAACCGGCGAACTTACCGGGAAATGCGCCAACTCAGCGATGAAATCTGCAAGGAGCATGGGCTTTCCGTGATCCCGCCCTCGCAGAGCAAGGGCATGGACTACAAGGAATACACGGAGGCCAAACGCGGCACGAGCTGGAAGCAAAAACTCAAGCAGACCATCGACCGCTGCATCATCACAGCGAAGGATTACGATGAGTTTTTGAAGCTCATGCAGGAAGCTGGATATGAAATCAAGACCGGAAAATACATCTCCTTCCGTGCTGAGGGACAGGAGCGTTTTACCCGTGCAAAGACCATCGGAGACAACTACACCGAGGACCGGATCAAAGAGCGCATTCAGGGGCGCGGGAACCGCAAGCGCCAGATGCAGACCTCTCGCCGGGGTATCTCTCTCATCAGCGACATTCAGGAGCGCATCCAGCTCATCGGCAGCAAAGGTTACGAACACAAAGCGAAGCTCACCATTCTCAAAGAGGCTGCGCGTACTCTCAACTACCTGACTGAGAATAACCTTCTGCAATATGCTGACCTTGAAAAGAAAGTCGAGGACATTCACAGCTCCTATGCCCGCACCGGCAGTGAGCTGAAAAATGTTGAAGCCAAACTGCGTGAGGTGCAGCCGCTTATCAAAAGCATCTCGAACTACCAGCAGCTCAAACCGGTTTATGATGCCTATATGAAGGCGGCGGACAAATCGGCATACCGTGCCAAACACGAAGCAGAGCTTGTCATCTATGAGGCGGCAAAGAGCACTCTTCTCGCCATACAGGGCGACGGAAAATTGCCGAGCTTGAAATCTCTGCAAGCCGAACAGCAACAGCTCGTGGACGAGCAGCAGCGCCTTTATGACGAACGCGCCAAGTTGAAAAAAGAAGCTCGCCTGATTGACACGATGAAGGCGAATGTGGATGATTTCCTCAATCCCTCGATGGCAAAGGAACAGGAGAAATCCCGCAGCGGAGAACTCGAATAAGCAACAAGGCTCACTGCTCACTTTGGGGAGTGAGCCTTTCACATTTTACAACGCAAAACAACGAGAGAATACAGTAAATCACATTGATTATTCCCTTCTCCCGTGGTAAATTGATAATACATAGACTGAACCGTAAAGAACGACTTCTCAGATTCTTGCGTGAACTTAACGATGCCCATAATGTGATAGACTGTCAGCCATTCTTTCGATTACACGGAAGGAGATACAATGTTTCAGAAAGTGATTTATAAAAGGCAATACAATAAACCTACAATAGAAGAAATAGAAGCTGAGATAGCCGATGAACCTGTACCAGCCGAAGTAAAAGAACCCGCTCCGTCAAAAGATAAATGTTCATCACAGGACATATTCAAACAGCTCAATGAGGGCGCAGTTTATGTGCCACTCCCTGAGCGGAAACCTATCGCCAAGGCATTTATCAGTCAAGCCATCGAAATATCAGAGAACTACCAAATTGACACTGAAATCAGACAAGGTGCCGGGACAGTCACGGTAATGTTCTCATTCGATTGTGGCGGTGCAATGGGCTTCTTGAAAAGCGTGATCCAGTATGCCGATGACATTTCTTTCTTCTCAAGCACAAATGGATATGAGATCGTCCTTCCTCTCGATTTTTATACTTACGCATTATACCGGCACGGAAGGAAGATGCGTCCCTGACTATTTTGGCCTGTGCATTGCGCAGGCTTTTTATTATTGTGCAGCAATCCAAGAACTTGAAATTTATTTTGAATTTTCGGACGGATGAATTGCGTTTGTGGAGCTTTCGATGTATAATAAAATGAGGGTCACTATAAACGGTTGAGTGAGGTGCAGTGATGAAGATAAGCTACAAGAAATTATGGGTAATGCTGATTGAACGAGAGATCCCGAAGGCGGTTTTTCGGAAGGAAACCGAGCTTTCGCCGGGTACCATGAGCAAGCTTAATAAGAATGAAGAGGTTGCCCTTTCTGTCTTGCTGCGCATCTGTGAGTATCTGAATTGTGACATCGGGGACATTTGCGAAGCGATCCATACGGACAAGTAAGCCACGCACTGTGCATTCTATATATCGTTAAAAAAGACTACGGAGGTAGCTTCAATGGCTGAAACGAATACAAGCAATATTGGATTTGAAAAACAGATTTGGGATGCAGCTTGCGTCCTTCGAGGCAACATCGACGCTTCGGAATACAAGTCGGTTGTTCTCGGGTTGATTTTTTTGAAATACATCTCTGACCGCTTCGAGGCAAAGTATCAGGAGCTTGTTGCTGAGGGCGATGGCTTTGAAGAGGATAAGGACGAATACACGGCGGAGAATATCTTCTTTGTACCGGAAAACGCAAGATGGAGCGTCATATCTGCTGCTGCTCACACGCCTGAGATCGGCACGGTCATTGACGAGGCCATGCGGAGCATTGAGAAGGAAAACAAGCGGCTCAAAGACATTCTCCCCAAAAACTTTGCCCGCCCTGAGCTGGATAAGCGGCGGCTCGGTGAGGTCGTTGACCTCTTTACCAATATCCAGATGATCGACCACGGAAACAGCAAAGATATTCTCGGCCGCACTTATGAGTATTGCCTTGCCAAATTTGCTGAACAGGAAGGTAAGCTCGCCGGTGAGTTCTATACCCCATCTTGCGTTGTTCGCACCCTTGTCGAGGTATTACAGCCATACAATGGCCGTGTCTACGACCCCTGCTGCGGGTCTGGCGGTATGTTTGTCCAGTCTTCCAAGTTCATCGAAAATCACGGCGGGAATATCAAGAACATCTCTGTGTATGGTCAGGACTCCAACCCTACCACATGGAAGCTGGCACAGATGAATCTTGCCATTCGCGGCATCGAAGCTGACCTTGGCAAATTTAGCGCGGACACATTCTTCAACGACTGTCACCCGCAGCTCAAGGCAGATTTCATTATGGCGAATCCGCCCTTCAACCTTTCCGGCTGGGGACAAGATAAGCTGCTGGATGATGTGCGCTGGCAATACGGAACGCCTCCGGCCAACAACGCCAACTTTGCTTGGTTGCAGCACATGATTTGGCATCTCGCACCGAACGGGCGAATTGGCATGGTGCTTGCGAACGGCTCGCTGTCCTCTCAGTCTGGCGGTGAAGGCGAGATCCGCAAGAACATCATCAACGCTGACCTTGTGGACTGCATTGTCGCTATGCCGTCCCAGCTCTTCTACACAACACAGATTCCGGTGTCGCTCTGGTTTCTCGCCAAGAACAAAAAGCAAAAGGGCAAGACGCTGTTCATCGACGCAAGAAAGCTCGGCACGATGGTCACGCGAAAGCTGCGTGAGCTGACCGATGCAGACATCCAGAGGATCGCGGACACATACAACGCATTTGTTGATGGCACGCTTGAAGATGAAAAAGGCTTCTGTGCTGTTGTGACTACTCAGGATATTGCCAAGCAGGATTATATTCTCACGCCGGGGCGCTATGTTGGCATCGAGGAACAGGAAGATGACGGCGAACCGTTTGAGGAAAAGATGAGCCGCTTGACCTCTGAGCTTTCCGAGCTGTTTGCAAAATCCCACGAGCTTGAGGCCGAGATCAAGGAGAGACTGGGGGCGATTGGGTATGAGTTGTAATATTTGGTCAGATTGTGAAAAAATACCGATTACCGAGCTACTATCTTTTATAGTTGATAACCGAGGCAAAACTGTTCCAACTGCACCAAGAGGACACAAATTGATTGCAACAAACTGCGTGACAAACAACACATTGTTCCCTGTCTACGAAAAAATACGGTATTTGAGTGAGGAAACATATCAGACTTGGTTTCGTGCGCATCCCATTCCCGGAGATATTCTTTTTGTTAACAAAGGAACGCCGGGGCGAGTTTGTCTTGTACCTGATCCTGTCGATTTTTGTATTGCTCAGGACATGATAGCCTTGAGGGCAGATAGAACAAAAATCTATCCCAAGTATCTGTTTGCGGTTTTAAGGAGCAGGGAGATACAGCAGCAAATATACAACACAAATGTTGGAGATGTCATTCCACATTTCAAAAAGCAGTTTATGAATCAGATTTTAATTCCACTGCCTGATCGAGCCATGCAGGAAACAATCGGAGATTTATACTATGTCCTAAGCCTTAAAATGGAGCATAACAAAAAAGTAAACGATAATTTAGCGGCTTAGAGGTCGATGCCGGAAACATCGATCTCGCCGG
>DXUR01000100.1 GCA_019417795.1 Clostridiales bacterium
TTGTCAGCAGCCCCCGTTTCGTGGTCTGCGTGTAGTTCCTTGTAAACTGACCTAATGTTCGTGTCAAAGCAGGCGATCAGGTCGCCGTCATTGTAGGTATGGACGGTGCAGCCGTCGATTTGCTCGGATTTGTACGGCAGGGACAGCGGCAGACCCCAGTCGATCAGGCAGCCGAACAGCAGGTCGAGATCGGTGCGGTCATCCTTGATGTTGGATTCCAGCCCCGCGAGCATCCCCTGATCGTAGTCATCCGGCGCATAGTAGACGTCCTTCATGTTGGTATCGTCCAGCTTGAGGACGCGGAAACCGATGTCGAGGTCTTGCGTGGTCATGGGGCTTTCGGACTTAATCTTATCCCCGGCGCGGCGGATGCGCTCCTTGCCGATTTCGCAGATATTTTTGTAGCCTGCTTTGTAGGCTTCACTTGTTTCGTCGCATTTCTCCGGAAGCTGCACCATGATGAATTTGCGGTGTCCGCCGTCCTCGGCGTTGAGCTGCATGACAGCATGGGCGGTGGTGGCGGAGCCGGAGAAGAAATCCATAACAATATCATCAGCCGTAGAGGAATATTGCGCAAGTGTTTTCAAAAGTGCAGTGGGCTTAGAATAGTCGAAAACGCTACTCTCAAAAAGCGACGTTAGATTCTTTTTGGAATTGTCATTAGAGTATTCATTCTCGACAAACTCCAATGTAGAAATTGCCTTTGTTCGTTGAATGTACTCTATGGTAAAACCAGATGCGGTTTTAGCTATTTTGCAATTTTGGTATGTTTTGGTGTAAATTCGAGAATAGCCGTCATACTTCTTGATAACGATAAACCCATTTTTATAGCCAAAATCAAATAGATCTTTGCTCCATCTCCATGCCCAGTCAGCTCTTGCATGATTTCCATTCTTGCGATCAAGATATTTCTCATAAGATTGTCCAGGATAGAAAGTTTCGCCCTCTACAGTAATTGGATAATCAAGACTTGCACTATACTGCAAACTATCATAATCCAGTGTCTGATTTAGCTTATATTTTCCGCGTTGTGCCTCATATTCATCAGAAAAGCGGAACCCTTCATCTGTATGCGATGGAAGGAACAAAGTAGGCAACGCACTCTTGCTATACGCAAGAATATAATCGTGATTTTTGGCTATTGCATCAGTCGTTTTGCCTGCCTTTTTGGTAACTCGCGGAAAACACGCAAGGAAGTTATCTTTTCCGAATGCATCGTTTGCTATTTTCATAAGGTCATCCACTTCGTTGTCATCAATGCTGATAAAGATAACCCCATCCACCGTCAGCAGATTTCTTGCCAGCATCAGCCGAGAATAAATCATGCTGCACCAGTCGGAATGAAAACGACCGTTGGTGTCGGTATTCTTGAACAGGCGGTTTTCGTCCTCGTCGTACATTCCCATCTGCGCGTTTTCTTCTTCCTGTGAGCGCATGAAATCGTCGGCATAGATGAAGTCGTTGCCGGTGTTGTACGGCGGATCAATATAGATCATCTTGACCTTGCCAAGATAGCTCTCCTGCAAGAGCTTGAGGACTTCCAGATTATCGCCCTCGATGTAGAGGTTTTCAGTGGTGTCCCAGTCCTTGCTCTCCGCCATGCAGGGGCGCAGCGTCTTGCGGATCGGCTTGTTGGCTTCCACGATTGCCGCCTTCTTGCCGACCCATGTGAACTCGTATGCCTCGTCGCCGTCCACCACGTCCGGCGAGAGCATCTGTTTCAGCAGCTCAAAGTTGACCGCCCGTTTGTACACCTTCTTCTCCGGTGTGCTGTGTTCCTCGTCCAGCATCTCCGTGATGCAGTTCGGAAACAGAGCAGCAATGCGGTCTATGTTCTGCGCCGTCAAGTCCGGCGATTCAAATTTCATGTGGTTCATTAGGTCGTTCCTCCATCAGAATCGGTTCCAAATATTTCTGCTTCCAATTCCTTATATACATCCATATCTGGCGTAATCAAAGGTGAAAGGGTATCGCGCATAAATGGGTCAGGGTTGTTCCCGCATTGTGTTAGCGAAAGGTGGCGTTTAAGAGAGATATATATCCCACCACTTGCTTTTTTGAAATCATCCGGTGCATTGCCTCTGGAAACAGAGTCCGTGAGTGCTTGTTGCTTTTCTTGTATACAGGCGGCATATTCTTCTGGTTTTCCAACTTTATCACACAATTTCTTGATTACAGCATCATCAAGCACATAGGATTCAAGATTTCGCCTTTTCAAGACCCTTATACCAGATTTGGCAAGGTCGGCAACTTCCTGCGGACTACGATCATCCCGGTCAACAATTTTAATGATTTGGGAATTTTGGAGTAGAGTACTTATTATTTCTCCATGCGTCTTTTCAATATTTTCTATATTGTTACACGAGCCGCCCGAAATAAAGAAAGCCTCTGGATGCGTATCTGCGAAAATAGTACTATAAATAATCTTATCAAAATCCTTGCGTGTTTTACCATTAGGGTCACCTTCACAGAACACGATTGTTTTAGGCAGCATCAGTTTTGCAAAGTCACCAAAAGCAAGTTCGTAAAACTTGTCCATAACCGCTCTCCCGATTTTTGCAGGGCGGATCACTTGATCTGTATCAAAGTCTTTTCCACCGAAATCCAAGAAGGCAACTGTTCCCGGAAGCTCCTTTTCGATTTCCTCTGCCTCTTGAAGCATTCCAATCGAATGTGTTGAAAGCCAAAGCTGTGACTGACCCGGAATGAGCAAATACAGCTCGCGCAAGACCCTACCTTGCAATTTGGTGTGCATATGCGTTTCCGGTTCATCAATGCAGTAAATTGCATCAGGATAGTATTTAGACTGAACAACCATGTCCAGGATTAAATCAAAGGCAGATTTTTCTCCTGCCGAGAGGTTACGATAACTAAAATCCTTAGTAGTTCCTTTAGTAAAATAGAAGTTTCCATTTTGCAGTGGATCACCAACCGATGAGAGTTCCAAATCTTCGAATACACGTTTAAGTGCTGATTGAATTTTTCCAATCAGTTCGTCACGCAAAGTAGCGACAGCTTTTGCGTCATTTGCATTGTCAAACACGCCCGCGATTGTATTGGCAATGAGCCTTTGGTAGTTGGCGGAAACTGTTTGATCATTTTGAATCAGTGAAGAAAGCCTAATCGATTTGGTCGGATCTTGCTGCTTCTGCATGGATTCTATTTGGAAATCCGGTTCATTCCTATATGCGCTTCTAAAATAGAAATGTCCCTTAATATCGTCGTGGTTTCCCAACGTATTAGAAAATGTTGCTTCATGAAAATCAATGTTGACAAGTTTTAATGCTCTACTTCTCCATTCAGAGTAGTTAAATTCTTCGACATTGCCAGCTTTGCTTAGATAATGATAATCTCCTGCATCATTATATCCTGCACACTTATAGTAATGGTTCATCGCTTCCATAAACGATGTCTTTCCCGAACCATTCGGACCAACTAAGACTACCAACTTTGTTGTTTCGGGTATGTCCTCAACGCTCAAATGGGTAAACCGCTTGAAATTGTTCAATTCTATCTTTTTTATCTTCATTTAATTCTTTCGCACTCCATTCTCAATCTCTTCAACTCCGCGTTCATTTCCATCTGCCTGTTGAGCTGCTTCTCTCGCCGCATTTTGTTTTCCAATGCGGCGATTTGCTTTTCGAGCTGCTTCTTCTTTTCATCACGCTCGACAGATTCTTTCAGACTTTCGCTGGAATCTGTTTGCAGCTTGTCCCCGGCAATCTGGCGGACAAGGCTTTCGTAGACGGCATCCATGTTCAAGACGTCGATACTAAGATGCAGTTCATCCTCCGGCATCCAGTCGGTATGATAATAGCGTCCTACCTTGAAGGCGTTGCTGCCGGACGCAGCAGCCTCCTTGTAGCCGATCCACGCCTGAGCCTTGCCGTCACAGGTCAGAATAAAGAGAATGTGGTACGGGATCTCCTTGTCGATTTGTTTTAACACTGCTTCATCAAGCTGTGGATCGTTGAGCCGCACCTCGAACACTTCAATCTCGGTCACTGCTTCACCCGCAGCGATGTTCAGCGTAGACGCTGCCAGCTTATTTCGCCAATATACCAGTCGGATCTGATCGACAAACACGCGACGCAAGGCGGGGGAAACGTCAAGGTTCTCATAGAATTTCTGCTTCGGTATTCTTTTTCCAAACTCCGTAGATGCAGGAAATCCAAGCATCACAAGCCCTCCTTATTTCACGACCAAGAAGCAAATCAATTCAAAATCATCCAGTCCCGAAACAGCACTGAGCAGCGCAGATGTGCCGCCGCTCTTAAACAGGCTGTCAATATCGTTTTCTTCTTTCACGTCAATGATAGAATTGATCGCCTCACTCAGCAGCTCAGAGATTTCACCCATTTTGCGCCCGTCATCCGTCTCATCATTGAATCGCTTGCAAAGCTCCGCACAAGGCTCGCTTTTCCCACGGCAGAGCAGACGCATCGTGTCGAGCAATTTCTTCGGGTTGAGGTAATCGCAGACAATTTCACCCTCTTCGCTGATGTAGACCATGTAGAAGGGGTGAATGCGGTTCCGGTTGTCAATGTTCACGCTGTCATTGATATTTCTGAGGACGAAAATCACACCGGCAGGAGAATCCTCCGTCTGTCCAACAACGGTGTGCAGACCTTTCGGTGCAGTTTCGATGTCCTCGTGCTGCTTCATGTATTCGAGCAGATCAAGCCGGAACTCATTAAGTCCCAAATCCATGATGGAAATGCCGCTGGTCATGTCTTCAATGTCTACGACTTCCTCTTGCAGCCGTTTGAGCTGTGCGCGGCGGTATTCAAGATCACCTTTTTCCTCGGCATTGATCAGGTCATCGTCGCCAGTAGAGGTCATGACCGAAATCTTCATACGAGTTTCCACACGGCTTTTCAGGTTGATATACTCGTCGAGGTCCATATCCGGCCAGAAGTTTACGAGCTGGACATGGTCGTTTCTGCTGCCGATACGGTCAATTCGTCCGAACCGCTGGATAATGCGCACAGGGTTCCAATGAATGTCGTAGTTGATGAGGTAGTCACAATCCTGCAAGTTCTGACCTTCGGAAATACAGTCGGTTGCAATCAGAATATCAAGCTCATCAGTGCTTCCGGGCAGAAGTACGGATTTTCCTTTGGAAACAGGCGAGAAACAGGTCAGCACTGTGTTGAGGTCTGCCCGAAGCTTTGGAATGGTGGTCTTTCCGTCAACCGTGCCGGTGATCTCTGCCGTTTCCAGCCCGAAATTCTCTTTTGCAAATTTACTGACGTTCGCAAAGAGATAGTCTGCGGTATCAGAGAACGCTGTGAAAATGATGATCTTCTTATTACCAGGATTGATTGGATGCTCGATTTTCTTCTGGATTAAACCAAATAATGTTTGCAGCTTCGTGTCATGCTCCGGCGTGATGTCGGCAATCATGAGGGACAGGAGTTCCAGATTATCTGCGTCCTTTTCCAGCTCGCGCATCCATGAAACATAGTCCATATCAGCGAGGTCAATTTTAACCTTCTTGCCGACAGAGAAGAAGTCAGTGTTCTGATCATCGTAATCAAAATCTTCTGCGTCGGAAATCTCAGTCAGATTCAGGACACAGTCCCCAGACTGATAATTTTTTATCGTCCCAATCGTATCGTCAATCAGCTTTTTAATACGGTCAATCGTCAGGCGGAAAGAAGCCACCGAGCTTTCCAGGCGCTTGAGGAGGTTGATGCTCATAAGGCGGCGAATGCCTTCTTCACGTCCTTGCTGGGTCAGGCTGTTTCCCTTGTGATGCGTCATGTCGATGTACTTTGCCAGTTTCGACGGCATGATATAATTCGACGGCGTATAGATCGTCAGGCTCAACGACATAAGCAGATTGTAAATATCGTTATAGTTGATCGCATCATTCAAATCGGTCAAGCAGGGACGTAGAGAAATCGGCGGCAGACGTTCCGGGAATTTGCCGATGTCAGAAGTATTGTAATACTTTTCGATGTGCTTTCTTGAGCGCGCAATCGTCACGCTGTCCAGCAATTCAAAGAAATCAAAATCCAGCGTCCGAAGAAGTTCGTCCGTCGTGCGTTCTTCGGCAGGGAGCTTGCTCCATGCATTGAAGGCCTTCTGTGCCTGACGGAAAATTTCATCAATGCTTTTGGTTGTGTCGAGCTTTTTGCTCATCTGTGAGGCATCACCCTCATAGGCAAGTGCAAGCTGATTTTTGAGATCGATAAACTTGTTGTTGACTGGCGTTGCCGAGAGCATAAGTACCTTCGTTTTTACACCGGCACGAACTACTTTATTGAGTAGTTTCAGATAACGGTTTTCCTTTGCATCCTCACCGGACACCTCACCGCCGTTACGGAAGTTGTGGCTCTCATCAATGACAACAAGGTCATAGTTGCCCCAATTCAAGCGGTCAAGATCAATTCCGTTCGACTGTCCATGCTCGCGGGAAAGATCCGTATGATAGAGGACGTCGTACCTCAACCGGTCTGCTGCAATGGGATTGTTGATATAGTTGCCCTTGTATGTATTCCAGTTCTCAGAGAGCTTTTTCGGGCAAAGGACAAGCACAGATTTGTTGCGGTTCTCATAATACTTGATCACTGCAAGCGCAGTAAATGTCTTGCCGAGACCAACGCTGTCTGCCAGAATACAGCCGTTGAATTTCTCAAGTTTGCTGATGATGGCAAGAACTGCGTCGCGCTGGAAGTTATAAAGCATCCCCCAGATTTTACTTTCCTTAAAACCCGTTGCCTCGTTAGGCAATTCGTCTTCAGATATATCATCAAGAAATTCGTTGAAAATATTATAAAGCGCAACAAAATAGATGTATTCAGGTGCGTTTTCGCGGTATGCAGCAGAAATGTTTTCAATCACAACGTCTGTAACTTCTTGTAGTCTATTTTTATCATTCCAAAGTTGTTCAAAAAGTTTGAGAAAATAATTGGCATTCTCATAGCTTTCGGTTTTCTGTACCGGATAATAAGCGTTGTTGCCGCGCTCACAGCCGAGGTCAACAGTAGTAAAACCGTTGATCGGCATATAGGTACTTTCATCGACTGTCATAAAGCCCATCATCTGCTCCTGCGTGACATTCGACTTAAAAATGGCTTTGCGCCTGATCCAGTCTGCGCATTCTTTTGCAACCGCCTTTTGTGTCAGCTCATTGCGGAGTTTTACTTCAAACTCTGTGCCATATAAACTACGTTCTCTTGAAATGCGGGGAATGTAGAATTCCCGCTGTGCTTTAGGTGTTTTTTCAGTTACAAAAGTTGGGGAGGTAAAAATGAAACGCAGCTCATCGATGCTTTCAAGCTGCTTCTTCAACTCTTGGTATGCATAAATCGAAAAGCATGCCGCAGCGATAGATAGTTTACTCCCTGTCCGAATGCTTTCTTGCAGGTCGTTCTTGACGATATGATTGATATTATCGATGATTTGCATTTACCCACCTCAATAATTAGAGCTTTGTAATGATTTAGTTCCAATATCACCAGCAAGCGCCAAAGATTACTTTTTATCCGGCACGATCTCCACAATATCCTCGATTCTACAATCCAGCGCAGCGCAAATCTTCACGAGTATCTCCGTGGTAACATGTCCGTTCCGCCCCATCTTGGTGACGGATGCTGGGCTGATACCCGCCTTTTCACATAGGTCTTTCTTCTTCATGTCCTTATCGATGAGCAGCTTCCAGAGTTTTTTATAACTCACAGACATAAATATCTCCTCCGTACCGATATACAAAAAATGCTCTGCCGCTTGGCAGAGCATTCGGTCTATTGCAGCCATACTGCCAAGGCCTATTCCAACACTTGACAGCGTTGTTTATAATGATAGCACATTTGGGCAGGAAAAGCAAGAAAATGATAAATCCGCACGAATTCCGGCTCTATTAAATTTCTTTTCGGGCCTCCAAAGAAACAGTTGAACCTCCGAGCAGTCAGAGCTACAATGCCAACACCTCATCGCGAGGACAAACTGATTGGAGGTCAAATGATGAATTATGAAGCAAGCCCGTTTCAGGAC
>DXUR01000101.1 GCA_019417795.1 Clostridiales bacterium
TATGAGGACTATAAAGCTGAAATTCTGGACGAAGATGAATACAGTCAGCTAAAGGAGCATTACATAGCAGAAAAGCAGCGGCTGGAACATGAACTGCAAAAGCAGCGTCAGCGCGCATTGGAACTGGAAAAGAGAATCAAAATCTGTGATGCGCAGATGGAACGGATGCGTGGGTTTCTGAATCAAAGTGAGTTTGATGAAGAACTGGTGCACGAACTTATTAAGAAAATCTATGTGGGAATGGACAATTCTGTGGAGGTCGAATTTAAGTGCAGCGACCCCTATCAGGAAGTGCTTGCAATCATGTCGGAGGTTCAGAATGAATGATAAAATTGCAATCTATCTCCGCTTATCATTGGCAGACGGAGATTTGAAAAAGGGCAGCAAGGATGAAAGTAACAGCATTGAGAACCAACGGATGCTGCTCCACGATTACATTGGAAAGCAGGAAGATTTATTTGGCGAGATTGTAGAATATGTAGATGATGGCTATACTGGAACAAATTTTAATCGTCCGGCTTTTCAGAAAATGATCGTGGATTTGAAGCAGGGCAATATAAAAGTCATCATGGTAAAGGATTTATCCCGCCTTGGTCGTGACTATATCGGTGTTGGTGATTACATTGAGCAGATTTTTCCGTTGATGGGAGTTCGGTTTATTGCTGTGAATAATTCCTTTGACAGCATGAAACTGAACAACGGAACGCCGGGAATCGAAGTGGCAGTCAGCAATCTGGTGAATAATATGTATAGCCGGGATATTGCGAAAAAGGTTCGGGCTGCTCTGGAAACGAACTGGAAGAACGGAAAAGCCACCTGCACGAATGTTCCTTTCGGATATGTGTGGAACAAGAAAGGCGGACAGCGGTGGGAGATTGACCCGGAGGCCGCAGCTAGCGTGAAAAAAGTATTTGAACTGGCATTGTCTGGCCGCAATACAACGCAGATCGCCTACGGCATGAACGAATTAAATCTTCCTACGCCGGGATTGTATGCGAAACGAAAAAATCTGCTGATGGGCAGTAATCCTATTATTGCTCCGGACAGTGAAATGCTGTGGAATGCGGCAATCGTGTGGAGAATCCTTAGACGGTATGAATACACGGGCGCGCTGGTTATGGGGAGAAGAAAGAAAATTGACGTAAACACTACATCTATTCGGACACTCCCGGAGGACAAGTGGATCATTGCAGAAAATGCACATGAGGCCATCGTGACAAAAGATGAATACTATCAGGCACAGAAAGCGATCCGTAACGTAACCCCAATTCAGTATAAGGTAGGCGATGATTTCGCCTTAAAAGGGAAGATTTGCTGCGGAAACTGCAAACGGCAGCTTCGACACGAAAAGCAGTATGGAGAAATGGTTTTTTGCTGTGGCTATAAAAGGGCGGCAGGAAAGTTCTCTAAATGCTACGGCGGCTATTACAGAGAATACTCTGTAAACGCAAAAGTGGCTCGTGCGATAAAAACTGTGTTCTATGCGCTGGATGTGGTAAATCAGGGAATGCAGGAAAAGCAGTCTATCACGGTGCGCTGCATGGATATTGAGGACTTGGAAAAGCAAGCAGAAGCCATTCGAGTGGAGCAGATTAAACTGTATGAATTGTATGCGGACGGTGTACTGCTGCGGGATGCGTACATAGAAAAGAAAAAGGTTCTTTCGGAAAAACTGGCTACATTGCAGGATAGCATACGGATAGAAAAGGAAGAACAGGAGTGTGCCGATGAATTGGATGAAGAAATCCGCGCCCTGACAAAGCAGGCCAGCGAGAAAACGTACATCGGTGGGCTGACAAAAGAGTGTGTGGATGCTTTTGTCAGCATGGTTTATCTGTATGATGATCAGACGATGAAAGTTGAGTTTAACTGTGAAGATGTGATTCGGAGAGCATTGGAAAAGTATGGCGCATAACCGCATAGAAACAGTGAGGTGAGCAAAAAGAATGCCCGTCTGGTTGAGAGGATTCGCAAATCTTCTCGATCAGGCGGGTATTTCATTACGTGGGAATGGTTATGCCTACATTTTCTACATAAGCCACAGACAGCACCCCGGTGTGATCCGAAGTGCAGCTGTGGCTTATGCGGGATTTTTTGTTATATGGTCAACGGGTTACAAAATCAGATTCCCAAACCGTACAGGATTGCTTTCAGCTCTTTTACCATCCGGGTCAGAATTTCCTGTTCGATTTCATTGCAGTCCAAGAGCAGACGGTGAATTTCGGAATTTGAGGTTGAAGTCGAGTGCATCAAACTATCTACCAGCAAATCATCAGTCGATACGTCAAGAGCATTGGCAATATCAACCAAGGCATCAAGACTTGGGCGTTTGATAGCGGATTCAATTACGCTAATATGTTTTCGTGTCATGTTAAGCTGCTCTCCCAGGGCCTCTTGCGTGATACCAGCTTGTTTTCGGGCATTTGAAATGCGCTTGCCCAAAGCTTTATAATCAGTAGCCATGTGCTTTTCTCCTTATGATTACCCGCATAAGGCAGTACAATTATCTCGCATGATGTTGGGCAGAGCAACTCTATATCAAAGGTTCTAAGACCGCAAAGGGACACACGGCTAACTGCTCTGTGGTCTTAGGATATTTTGCTACCCATCAGGTAGCAAAAAGCAACTCATGCTACCTGATGGGTAGCAGTCAAAACGCAACAAATGCTTTATAATAGAAGTGGGAAAAGACTGCGAATAGGAAGGTAAGACGATGGCAGACAAGATAGAAAAAGGAATTCTTACATTATATAGTGATGTACAGGCAACTTCTGTTCGCTGGTTGTGGTATCCATTCATTGCAGTGGGAAAGATAACATTGCTACAAGGCGATCCCGGCGATGGAAAATCAACCATGATGATGAATCTGATTGCGGAACTTTCTAAGGGTGGGAAAACACCGGATGGAAAGCCTGTTGGGATGCCGCAAAGGATTATCTACCAGTGTTCGGAAGATGGAGTATCAGATACCATTAAACCCAGACTGGAAAGATGCGGCGCAGATTGTAGAAAAGTAGCTTTTATCAATGAAGAAACATACAGTGGCCTAACGTTGGATGATGAGCGTATCCGTCAGGCAATCATTGAATTTCGCCCACGGCTTGTAGTTATAGACCCGATTCAGGCGTATTTAGGAAGTGATTCTGACCTCCAGATTGCAGGGAGAGCCAGAAAACTGATGCAGCGTCTCGGAATGTGGGCTTCAGTATATGATTGTGCCATTGTGCTGATTGGTCATCTCAATAAGAAAGAGGGAACGAAAGGTCTGTACCGAAGTCTTGGCAGCATAGATGTGGTTGCTGCTGCGCGAAGTGTTTTGCAGGTGGAGCGTGACCAGGAAGATACAGATATTCGTATTGTCCGGCAAATAAAAAACAGTTTGGCTCCGTCTGATGGAGAAATTCGGTTTTCTATAACAGCAGAGATGGGTTTTCAATGGTTGGAGTGCAAGAGCACATTCGTTTCATCGGAACAACCGGAAGTGCCGGAATTTGAGTCAAAAACAGAAAAGGCAGCATATCTGATAAAAAAGTTGCTTTCTGATGGCGATATGAGAGCAAGAGAAATCTATATGCGGATGAAAGATGAAGGAATCAGCCGCAGAACCGCAGAAAATACGAAGAAAGAACTCGGTATCCGAAGTTATCGGAAGATGCGACAGTGGTATTGGAGTATCAATACGGGAGAATGAGGAAAAGTACATGATTATCGGTGAAGTAGAAGCAGTAGACCGTAAGCAAAAAATCAGAGACCGCTATAAGGGTGTAGATATATCGGAATTGGAGGTCATTCCCGCCAAAATCATAGAGGATCTGGAAACGAGTTCTGTGATTCGGCGTGTGGCAGCATATATCCGTGTTTCCACCGATAATGATGAACAGACTTCTTCGTATGAACTTCAGAAAAACTATTATACGGATTATATTCAGGCACAGCCGGGATGGGTGTTTGTCGGAATCTATGCGGATGAGGGTATCAGCGGCACATCTCTGGAACATCGGAAAGGGATGCAGCAGTTGATTGAGGACTGCAAGGCAGGCAAGATTGACCTCGTTCTTACAAAATCCATTGCCCGTTTCGCTCGAAATATCGTTGACTGCCTTTCTGTGATTGAACTTCTGAAAAATCTCAATCCGCCTGTGGGTGTGAAATTTGAAGCGGATAATATCTATACGTTGGACAGCAATGGACGCATGATTTTGACGATTCTGGCATCTGTGGCAGAGGAAGAATCGCATTCCAAATCTATCATTATGAACTGGTCGATTGATCGGCGGTTCAGCCGTGGCCTGTTCCTGACCCCTGCATTGCTTGGATACGATAAAGACGAGGAAGGAAACCTTGTAATTAACCCGGAGGAAGCGCAGACGGTAAAGGTGATTTACTACCTGTACCTGAATGGATATTCGCTTACGGAGATCGCAACCCTTTTGATGGAGTATAGCCGTAAGACGAAGTTGGGGCGTGTGGAGTGGAATCCCGGTACACTTGCAGGTGTTTTGGCAAATGAGCGTCATTGTGGTGATGTACTGGCGAGAAAGACCTTTACACCGAACTTTTTGACGCATAAATCAAAGAAAAACAATAATGACCGGACACAGTACAGGCAGAAGAATCACCATGAAGCCATTGTTTCCAGAGAAGTTTTCAATGCAGCCAATCATCTGCGGGCATCCCGCAATTATTCAAAGAAAAACAGACCCTTGCCCGTGTTAAGCGTGGTTGAAGATGGGATTTTGCGAGGATATGTGCCTTTTGATAAGGATTGGACAGGTTTTTCGGCAGAAGAATACAGGGAAGCCTCTGAAAGCGTGATGAAAGAACCGAATGCCACTGCTGCTGCGGATGTGAAAAAACGTCTTGATCTGACGGGCTATGAAGTAGTCAGGGCGCAGTATTTTTCTACCATGCAGAATCCGGCCATGACGATTTCTAATGGACGATTGCGATTTAACACAGCTTGCTTAAAAAAGTTTGAAAATGTGGAATATGTGGAGCTGCTGTTAAATTCTGTTGAACGCTGCATTGCCATTCGCCCCTGTAACAAGAATAATCCAAACGCGATCCGTTGGGGCAGACTGAAAGAGGGACGTTGGTGTGCAAGCACTTTGGGCTGTCGTGGACTTGCAAAGACTTTATTTGACATCATGGAATGGGATGAGGATTTGCGTTATCGGTTTCGGGGTCAGTTTTTGGAACAGGGCGATAACAAAATGATGCTGTTCGCATTTGATGAGCCTGAAATGATTAAGGTGGAAGAAATTGTTCTGCCTCCAAAGGAAAACACCGAAGAAGATGAGGGCGAAACGGTCAAAAAGAAGATTTACATTTTCCCACCAGAGTGGGCTGGAACATTTGGACAGCCGATTACAAGTATTGCGCAGGTGGGTATCTTACGGCAGGAGCATTATGCCGGAAACTGGGATGTATTTCGTCCTGCGTCGGAGATAGAGGAAATGAACACATTTACGGCAGAAAGTCTAAATAAGTTGCTCCATGAAGCGGAGAAGATAATGGAAGGATGGACTGATTATAGATGAATGAAGAAAACACAACAATCATGCCGCCAGAGAAGGAGATTGTGCAGGATGATAGAGACGCACGGGCGGAAGAACTGGAAAGTGCCTTTTCGTATGATGGCTACCAGGTCGTGCGAAAGGAACTGTTCGCCCATCTGCGTGACCCGGCAATCGTGATTCGTAAAGATAGTATCACATTCAATACAGCCTGTATCACAGGGCTGGAGGATGTGGTCTACGTTCATGTCATGTTCAACAATGATTTGAAGCGTATCGTTGTTCGTGGGTGTAATGAAAATGACAAGGACGCTCTGCGTTGGTGCGTGGCAAAACCGGATAAGCGCAAAAGCCGGAAGATGTCCTGCAAGCCATTTGCGACTTTAGTTTATCAAGAAATGGGATGGGACAGCGAGTGCCGATATAAAATGTTAGGGTATAGGATTACATTTGAGGGTGAAACTTTGTATGTTTTTGATCTTCTTGTGCCAGAAATTTTCCATGAGGGACAGAGAAGAAAAAAGAATGCAGCAGATTCGCAGGATAATACTGCAGCAACAAAATCTGTGGATAGCCGCAAAGGATTCTACCCAGATGATATTGTGGGAACTTTTGGTGTGCCTGTGGAAGAACACCGAAAAGAATCTGAAGTCCAGCAAATGGATGGGTATGTGTCAATGGGGATTCTGACAGGAAAGATCGTTCCTGAAGCTGGAAAGGACTAATTGCCGGTTGCATAAGGGAATAGTCTGTCCATTTGCGGGAGGTGAGCAGTATGCAGAAAACAGAACAGAAAACGGAGCAACAGGCAGGACTTGGCATGAGTTTCTGCGAGGAAGAGGGACGAATCACGGTCTTCAGAAAAACGCTGGAAGCGTTAGAATGGCCGTCACACTATCGGTTTCTGTATAATCGCAAAATGAAACAGATAGCTGTACAGGCGTGTGGAGCAGAAGAATCAGGAGCGCATCGTGTGGGAAAGCCGGATGAATCCAATAGCGGTGAAATCAAGTGTATGGCATTGGTTCGCATGATTTACGGGGATTCTGGGTGGGACAAGAAAATGTCCTATCGGCTGCACGGAAGAGCTTTTCCACAGCAGCGGCTTGTTTCGTTTAAGATAACGGATGCGATGCAGATAGAAAACGGGAGAGTGCTGACTGAAAATGTGAATCTTACATCAGTTGGTTCCAGAATAATTAGTTGTCCATGATATAACAGTGGCGAAGAATGCAATAATATGGACAACTCCACGCAAGAAAAGTTTACAGTTAGTCGCTTGATGTGGGCGGTGAATTATGGTAAGATGGAAACACAATAGGAGAGTTTACGCTCTTGTTGAATCTACTGCGAGGAAGTGAATTCCGATGGAAAATCAGCTTGCCCACACGATAGATCAGACAGAGTATGATTCGAGATATGACAGAACAGCGAAAAAGCTGTTGGCAAACAAACAGATTCTGGCACAGATCATGAAAGGCTGTGTGAATGAATACAGCGATTGTACCGTAGATGATATTGTTGAGAAAATACATCGAGGGAACCCCGGAGGTTGGTTCTGTTGGTGTTCATGTCGATGATACGAACAGACCCAAAAAGTCAACAGATGTAATCAAGGGCAGTAACAACGAGGATTCTACGCTGACCGAGGGAACATTGTTCTACGATGTTCGCTTTGACGCAATCGCACCGAAATCTGCGGACAGCACAGAACAGGAAGAAGTCATTCGTCTGATTATCAATGTGGAAGCACAGACAAAATTCAAGCCGGGATACCCATTGACAAAACGGGCAATCTATTGTTGCAGCAGAATGATTTCTGCACAGCACGGCCCGATTTTTACAAAATCCGAATACGGGAAAATTCGTAAGGTCTATTCGATTTGGATTTGTACCCAGCCGTCAGATGGTTTTGAAAACACGCTTACCCGGTACTCCATTAAACCGGAACAGTTGATTGGAGAAGCGCAGGAAGAAACCGAAAACTACGATTTGATGAGCGTTGTAATGATTTGCTTAGGCAAGCCAGGGACGGAGAATCACAAAGGAATCCTGAAATTCATGGAAGTGCTGTTATCTTCCACAAGGTCGGGTTCGGAGAAGAAGAAGATTCTGGAAGAAGAGTTTGGCGTTGCAATGAGCGAAGAACTGGAAAGAGAGGTGCTTGAAGTGTGCAATCTTAGTCAGGGCGTAAGGCAGGAGGGTATCGAAATTGGTGAAATTCGGATGCTGGTTCAGCTTGTTCGAGAAGGCGATTTGTCGCTGGAACGTGCTGCAACGAAAGCTAAAATGACTGTTGAACAGTTTAAGAAAGTGATGGAAGATACCCCATTGCAGGCGGTATAAAACAAAATAGCATAAAATGACAGATAGCCCCACAAGGCTCTGATGATTCAAAAAATTGTCAGAAAAACCTTGTGGGGCTTATTTTTTTGCCTTTTTTGAGAAATTTGTTGCCCCTATCTTGACATCAGGGGG
>DXUR01000102.1 GCA_019417795.1 Clostridiales bacterium
GATGGCACCGCCCTTGCCATTGACTGCATTGCCGTGGAGGACGAATACGGCAACACCCTGGCACAGCGGGCAGAACTGGGCTGGCTGCTGTACAATAAGCCATTTGAATACGCACAGCTTGTGCTGGGCGATGAGATGGAACACTATCTCTCCCTTGGCTGCGAGCACGGCAGGCTGGAAGATTGACCTCATATGGAGCCGCTGGAGCATGAGGATGGTTTTCTTTGCGCAGGTGGAAGAAAGCTTCTCTTTGCTCGTTCCAGTTCCAAAAAGGAAAACGGATCTATTACCACCACGGACTATTACCGCTGCAAAGATTGTTCCGGCTGCGAACTCAGAAGCAAGTGTTTCAAATCCTCCGACGAGGTGAAAAACAAAGAGATCCGAATGTGTACCGAATCTGCCGAACACAGAAAAATCGCTTTTGAAAACCTTCTTTCTGAGCGAGGAGCGCTTCTGCGGATGAATCGTTCCATTCAAAAACCCGAATCTCCATCCTCAAAAGAGATCCGGGTTTTTATGAAGAAACTGCTTAGAAAAATATCAAAGGAAATCTTCCCGCTGAGGAGTAAAGATGTCCAGAATCACCGCATCCTCCAAAGCTCTGGCCCCGTGCAGCTGATCAGGTGCCACATAATAGCTGTCTCCCTGATAAAGGATATGTTTTTCTCCCTCTACCTCATATTCAAAGCTGCCGGATACCACATAACTTACCTGTTCGTGGGGATGTCGATGAGCCGCTCCCACTGCGTCTTTTTTAAAGGACGCCTCCACTCCCATCATGGCTCCACCCCGGGCCAGGATACGCCGGGTAATGCCAGGGGCCGGAGCGGTGGGTACGATCTGGTCATAGTGTAAAACCATGGTTTCCCTCCTCAGATAAATGCCTGTCCGCCGTTGATCTGGATTACTTCGCCGGTAATGTAAGAGGCGTCGGGGCTGGCCAGGAATTTAATGACTGTGGCCACCTCGGAGGCTTCTCCCAGCCGTCCCATGGGGATACCGGCCTTCCAACTTTCCACCAGTTCCCGGGCAGTTGCCGCATGGAAAGGAGTATCAATGGTACCGGGAGAGACTGCATTTACCCGAATCCCAAACTGGATCAGATCCTTGGCCAGACCACGGGTGTAGCTCTGAACAGCTCCCTTGCTGGCACTGTAAATAGCAGCACCGGGACCGCCACCGGAAGTAACCGCAATGGTGCTGAAGTTTACAATAGAAGGATTGGTTCCCTTTTTCAGGAGAGGCAGACAAGCCCGGGTCACAAAGAAGACGCTGTCAAAGTTCAGGGCCATTACCTTCCGCATAAATTCGGTAGGCATATCGGTGATCTCATGCCGGCCGCCCAGGCCGCCAACTGCATTTACCAGCAGATCCACACTGTCAGCTTTTTCGGAGATCCGGGCAAAGGTTTCGTTGACCGATTCCTCCTTGGTCACATCACAGAGATAGTAGGATGCCTTGATTCCCTCCTCTGCCAGAGCCTTAAGGGTCGGTTCCTGCTGTTTTTCATCGAAAGATACTACAATGATTTCATATCCTTCCCGTCCCAGAACCTGTGCGGTGGCAAAACCGATCCCGCTGGAACCGCCTGTAATTACTGCACGCATACAAAATACCTCTTTTCTTTTTGATTGAATATTCGATTGATTATACTGCGTAGCCCATCATCTTGGGCAGGAATTCCACAATGGGAGGGAAGAAGGTGACTAGCACCAATCCCACAACCATAGTAGCATACAAGGGGAGAAGGGCCTTGGTAACCTTCTCAATGGTGGTTTTGCCCACCGAACAGCCAACAAAAAGCGCATTGCCCACGGGAGGAGTGCAAAGTCCCACACAAAGGTTATAAACCATCATCACGCCAAAATGGGTGGTGGACATGCCGAAGCTCTGAACCACCGGCAGCAGGATAGGAGTGCAAAGAAGAATCAGGGGAACCATATCCATAAAACAGCCCAGCACCAGAAGCATAATGTTGATAATGATCAGAATTACATAATAATTGTCCGAAATGCCGAGCAATGCATTGGTAAGCATGGCGGGGACCCGGAGGTAGCTCATCATAAATCCAAAAGCTCCGGCAGAACCGATAAGGGCATAAATCATGGCCAGGTTTTTGGTGCAAGTAAGGAGTATCCGGGGCATCTCCCGAATCTTCAGCTCTTTATAGAAAAACACTGATACCACGAAAGCCCAGACACAGGCGATGGCCGCAGATTCCGTTGCAGTGAAAATTCCGGAGAGAACACCGCCCAGAATAATGATTACGGTCATAAGGGCCGGGATTGCCTTGCCAATCACCTCGAGCCGCTCTTTCCAGGATTTCCGCTCGCCGTAGGGATAATTCCGCTTTACAGCCAGGAAATAGCAAACGATCATGAACAGAATTCCCAGGGTGATACCGGGTACAGCACCGCCCATAAAGAGGGCACCGATGGAGCATCCGCCTGCCGCCAGAGAATACATGACCATGTTATGGCTGGGAGGAATCAGAACGCCCTGGCAGGAAGAAGCCACGGTAATTGCCACCGAAAATTCCCGGTCATAACCTCCATCCACCATCATGGGCACCTCAATGGAGCCCAGAGAGGAAACATCTGCCACAGCAGAGCCGGACATGGATCCGAACAGCATAGAGGCCAGTACATTCACATGGGCCAAACCTCCCCGGATATGCCCCACGCAGGCGTCCGCTGTTTTCAAAAGCCGATCTGAAATTCCTCCGGAGCCCATGATTTCCCCCGCCAGTACGAAGAAGGGAATAGCCATCAGTGTAAAGGAGTTGATGGAAGCAGAATAGTTTTGAATCAGGGTCATAAGAGGGATTTTGCAGTAAATCATGCAGGCTCCCGTTGCAATACAAAGGGAAAAAGTGATGGGAAGATGCAATATGATTAGGGCAAAAAACAACCCCATCAGGATAGCTGCTGCTACGGTTGGATTGACCATCAGTTGTTTCCTCCTTCAGGTTTCTTTTCGAAGAAAACCGGAGCCGGAAGCAAATCATCCCGCTTGGTAATCTTGAGCAGGGCAAAATAGATGATAAAGAATCCGCAGACCGGAATGATCCAGTACATCGTGCACTTGGGCCATCCGGTGGCCGGAAGCTTAGAGGTGGTAGTAGAGAGGGTAAGCTTTACCCCATAATACATAAAGAAATATCCCACGATCCCTACCAGCACCCAGTTGATGTAGAACAGAATCTTCTGGAGTTTTTTAGGGAACATCTGGTAGAACATTTCAATCCCAATATGAAGGTTTCTCTCCACACCCACAGCGCAGGTGATAAAGGCCATCCAGACCATAAGCATCAGAGCCACTTCCTGACTCCACCGAACAGTACCGCCCATTACCTGCCGTACAAAAACCTGAGCACTGACGATAATCACAATAGACAGCAGGACAAGGCAGGCAAATACCAGAAAGACATGGTAAAGAAAATTCAAAAATTTACAGATTGGTTTGACCAATGAGTCCATTAAAACATTCCTCCTTCCGAAAAGCCGTCCGTAACGGATTACGGACGGCAGAAAACCTTCAGATTCAGAATCACTCCTGCATAGCCTTGAACTGGTTGACGATATCGATGTACTGGCTGCAGTACTTGTCGGGCATACCGGCAGTAGCATCAATGAACTCCTGCAGCTGGGCATCAGTAAGTTCATAGACGGTAACGCCGCTGTCCAGAGCTTTCTTGAGAGCTTCCGCCTCATAAGCCTCGTATACCTCACGCTCGTAAACCACAGAGTCATAGGCAGCTTCCATGAAAATCTGCTGATCCTCAGGAGAGAGCCTATCCCACACCTGGCGGCTCATGACCAGCATATCAGGGGTAAACACATGGTTATCCAGCATGAGATAAGGAGCCACCTCGCAGTGAGCGGTGGAAACATAGGCACCAATGCCGTTTTCTGCTGCATCCACAACGCCGGTCTGAAGGGCAGAGTACACCTCAGCGTAGGCAGTGGGGGTAGGATTAGCCCCCAGAGCGTCGATCATTCCCATCATAATCTCGGATTCCTGGACGCGGATATCCATACCGGCCAGATCTGCCAGGCAGGTAATGGGCTGAGAGGAATAGAAGCAGCGGGCACCGCCGGTGTAATAGGCCAGACCGATAAGACCCTCAGAATCTTCCATTTTCAGAATATCCTGGGCCAGTTCGCTGTCCAGGCACTTATAGTCGTTCTCGGTGCTGGTGAACAGGAAGGGCAGAGAGAACACATTCAGAGTGGGGCTGAACTGAGCCAAGGGAGCCGCACCGCCCCGGAGCAGATCAATGGCACCGTACTGAAGCTGTTCTGCAACAGCAGTGGTTCCGCCCAGGGTGCCGGAATCATACACTTCGATTTTAATCCGGCCGTTGGTGCGCTCATAAACCAAGTCTGCAAATTTCTGGCAGCCCTGAGTGGTAGGGAAATCAGGGGACTGGTCTTCGCTGAGCCGAAGAACCATATCAGGGGTTTCCTGCATTCCCTCTGCAGCAGGGACTGCAGTATCCCCGCTCACTCCTGCTGCTCCATCATTCGCCGGGGCAGAGTTTCCACAGGCAACAGTGCCCAGCGCCAGGGTAAGAGCCAAGATCAATGCCAAAAGTTTTTTCATGGTTGGTTATTCCTCCTTTTATTTTGCTTGTTTTGCCGCTTTTGCTCTGCGGCTTGTTCCGTACTTTCATGTTACCACGGCAGAAGTATTCTATCAACGACAGAATTTTCAGAAAAATACAACTATTTTGTCCTTTGAAAACAGTTTTCCGACAAGCTTTGTGCAAAATTCACGGGTTGGTGTTCCGGAAAATATATATAATATATTGTTATTTAAAGGGCTAATTTTCTCTTCTTTTTCTGTTCCAGTCAACCATAGGATAAAAAAACAAAATTCTGTTATAAATCTTAAAAAAGTGATATATGTTTGTCTCCGCCAAAGAGGTATAATAGTACCATGAAGAAGTATATCCGTCATCTTTTTAGGGAGGGATCTCCTATGAAGCAGCACCGAAATGTTGGTACTGTCCGCATCGTATACGCACAGCTTTTCGCCGCCGCCCTGCTTGTGGTCAGTTGCCTGGCTATTTCATGGCTGAGCAACCGTATCGCCACTGCACAGGTTTACGGGATGACAGATAAGCTTTATGTAGTCAATTCCTTCATTGGTGCTTTTGACCGGTGCGAAAAAGCCGTATATGATTACCGCTGGATAGAATCCTGGGAAGATGGTCCTGCCCGGGCAGAGTTAGTTCGAAACAATATGGCAGATATGGACACCTATCTAAAAGAAATGACCCGGGGATTCACTGCAGCAGACGGAAGCCTATACCATGATTCCCGGGCGCTTCAAAATATGCTCCCGCATTACTTTGACTTTGTCAATTCCTTTCTTGCCCTTATGGAGCGGGGAGACCGGAATGAAGCCATTGCTGTATACTACCAAAAGGAAAATCTGGTCACCCTGATCCGAAGCTATTCTACCACCTTTATGCTGGACAGGGTCCAGGCCAGCCAGGCGGAATATTCCCTGACTCAGGAGCGAATCGATCTTCTTTGGCTGCTTCAAGCTTTCATCTGCGTTTTGGCTCTGCTTCTGGTAGGGTATTTTGCCTTTAGCCTCACCAACATCCTCTCGCCCATCGGCAAACTGGTGGAAGCATCCAAGGCTATGGGCCGTGAAAACTTTGATATTCCGGATATTGAAACAAACACCCGTAACCGGGAAATTTTGCAGTTGGTGGATGCATTCAATCAAATGAAACATTCTGCCAATCAGCTGATCAACACCCTAATGGAACACAACCGAACGCTGGCTCTGCTCCACCAGACTGAGGCCAAGGTTTTGGAAAGTCAGAAACTGGCAGAGGAAGCTAAACTGCAAAGTCTTCGCAGCCAGATCAATCCCCACTTTCTTTTTAACGCCCTGAATACCATATGCCGGGTAGCTCGCCTGGAAAAAGCCGCTAAAACCGAAGGGCTGATTCTCTCCCTGTCCAAGGTATTCCGGCATAGTCTTCGGAGCGATACCTCCCCGACCACCCTTGCAGATGAAATGAGCGTTACCCGGGAATACTTTAAGATTCAGCAGACTCGATTTGGGGAAAGAATGCAGCTGGACTGGCGGATCAGTTCCCAGTGCGATCCGGAAGAGCTGCTGGTCCCCCCATTCATTCTGGAGACCATGGTGGAAAACGCAGTAAAGCACGGTCTGGAGCCAAAGCCGCAAGGCGGTCTGGTCCGGGTGCGGATTTACATGAAGGAAGAAATCCTGCACTTGATCGTAGTAGACAATGGATGCGGCATCTCCCCTGAAACATTGGAATACATTCATCGGGGAGAAAAACCTCCACAGGCAGACCACGGTATTGGGATTCACAATGTAAGCAGACGACTGAAATTGCTGGGAAAAGGAAATCAGTTGCGCGTCCAATCCAAGCTTGGATTGGGGACCAAAATATCCATGGAAATTCCCGCAACCTATCGAGAGGAGGAACCTTGAGTGCTGCGTATTCTCATTGCAGAGGATGAACCTCTGGAGCAACAATCCCTGAAAGATATTCTGGAATGGAATTTTTCCTGCGGAGTGGACATTAAAACGGCAAGCAACGGAGTAGATGCCATCAGCACTGCAACCATTTGGCATGCCGACCTGGTTTTGATGGATATTGAAATGCCCGGCTGCAACGGAATCGTTGCGGCCAACAAGATAGCCAAGGTAAACCCGCTGACCAAATTCATCATTATTACCGCCTATGAGCGGTTTGAGTACGCCCACGAGGCCGTCCGCCTCCATGCCGTGGATTACCTTCTCAAACCGGTGGAAGATGCGGTTCTGGTATCAACGATTCAAAGATTGATTCAAGAGCGGGAGGAGGAAAATGCACTCCAGCAGCGTGTTCTGGAGGTGCAGGCACCCTCCCAGGAACTGACATCCCAGACCCGAAGCGAACTGCTCATCAAAAATGTGGAAGATTATATCCGGAAAAATTACCGATATGACATTTCCCAGGAGATTATCTGTGACATTCTCAATATGAGCACAGGACATTTCTCCAAGCTATTCCGCCAGTACTATGGCGTCAAATTTATCGACTTTCTCACCAACATCCGGGTGGAAGCCGCCAAAGAGCTTCTTCTTGACCCTACCAAGCGAACAAAAGAGATTGGAGAAATGGTTGGTTATCCTTCTTCCAGCTACTTTTCTAAAATTTTTAGGCAGAAAACCGGTATGACTCCTTCAGAATATCGGACCAAATACATCGAATCTCCAAGATAAGATTCTGTTTTGATCATTTTAAAGCTATATTTCTGCTCTCCATTTTTGCTTGAGTGATTTGGGGCATTTTTCTGGTTTCGTCAGGTCCAGGAACTGGCGGTAGAACGATCCCGTCCACCCGGTCTGCCAGGTAGAGGGCCTGCCCGTCGCAATCCCGCAGCCGCTGAGCCCGCTGAAAACAGTTATACTTTGGCTTGCGGTTTTCTACCACGGTGCCGTCCTTTTTCTTGTATCGGTCACGGTGGATAAAACCCGACATCCTAGCCCCACAGTGGGCACAGTGGACCAGTCCCGCTAGTATGACCCCCGCAACAATGGCGCAAGATGCAGAAAAGCGCAGAGCACTCTGAATAAGGTGCTCTGCACTTTTTGTTTTATCTCAATTTTTCAAAATAGTGCCTGTCCAAATAGCATATCCCATACATAAGTCCTACTATCACCGCTTTACTGCAATAAAATTTGCAAAACCATCTTGACGCTCGCCGCAATCCGTGATACCCTTTATCGCAAATCCCACCAAATTTGTAGAAAAGTACAGAGTGGCGAGGATTTATTCCCCATGAAGATTTTTACCGCCCCGCAACACACCCGATCTATTTTGCCGCCGATTCACCCGACAAAATCATCGCTGCGCTGCGTGGGCGGTATTTTTCTTTTTCACAAATAAAA
>DXUR01000103.1 GCA_019417795.1 Clostridiales bacterium
CATCAAAGGAGGGTTTACCAATGAAAAAAGTTCTGACCGTCACGATGGACGGTATTTCGGTGCAAACACTACATGGTATTGACATCTCCATGTCGTATGGCTTAAACTATCTATGTCTTTGTTATTTTTCATTTCAAAGAGAAACCTCTCTGTTCCTAGAATGTGGTTGGCAAACCCACACTCTATTCTACAGAGAGGTTTCTCTTTGTCTAGGGCTAAAGCCGTTTTTATTCCACCAGCTTAGCTGGTAGTTTTTCTTCACTCAAGTTCTTAATAATTGGCAGGGGGCCTGACAGATCATCTGTCAGGCCCCCTGCCTTTGGTAGAAAAGAATGGTCAAATTGGAGGAACGATCAATCCTGATGGGAACAGTCTTTATTCTCCTTGTCTATGCCATCGTCTATATCGGGAAGATATTGATAGAACACCTTTTTCTCAAGGACCCACCGGGCAAACAGCGCATATCCGGCAGGTGCCAGAAGGATCAGCGGCGGGCAGAATGCTGTCAGCAGGCCGAACGCAGCCAGCACCACCAAAAGCAGCAGACTTTTGTCAAAATGGAGCAATGCCATGGCACCGGACTGCAACACCGTCTTTTTGACCGGGTCGTCGAATCTTGCCGCATAGGCTGCGTTGTAGATCATCCAGGCCAGCCCACAGGTACTCAGCACCGTAAAAATGATCCAGGGATTACCCGTCGCTGCCTGTTGCCCCTTGAGGTAATGGGTCATAAAGCAGTCAGCCAGCAGAATGCTCTCCGGCACTGCCAGAGCAAGAAAGCTCAAAGTTGCCTGTCGGAAGCTCCGGCGGCAGGCCCGGAAAAATTCCTCGCTGACCGTTCCCCGGTCCTCAATTAGGGACTTGTTCACTGCATAATAGAGGGCTGTGCTGGAAATGCCCAAGGTAAACAACGGCAGGCTTCCTATTAGCCACAGCAGGCTGAGAATCACCATATCCGCAACCCGGGTTAAGAAACGGAACAGAGGGGCATCCAGGTCGAAAAAGTCATTCATAGGGTATCACCTGGTTTACTTCTGGAGCACAAAGGCCTCATAGGGGCGCAGGGTCACAGCGCCGGTGGGAGCGGTGTCAGGATAATTGCCGATCAGGCGCCGAGCCCCCGCAAAATCAGCGGGAATTGTGAAGGCCGCGTCCTTGTCTGAGAAGTTGCAAGCGATCAGGTAGTTCTCGCCGGTCTCGGCCAGGGTACGCCGGTAGGCAAAGACCTGGGGGTTCTCCTCGGCCAGAAGCTGGAAGGAGCCGTAAATCAGCCCCAAATGGCTCTTGCGCAGGGCGATCATCTGCTTGTAGTAGTTGAGCACCGAGTCCGGGTCTTTTTCCTCGGCGGCGGCGTTGATGGCGGTATAGTTGGGGTTGACCTCAATCCAGGGGGTGCCGGTGGTAAAACCGGCGTTAGGGGAGTCGTCCCACTGGACCGGGGTGCGGGCGTTGTCCCGGCTGCGGAGGGCCAGGCACTCCATCATTTCGTCTGCAGAAATCAAGCCTGCGCCGGTCAGCTCCTTGAAGGCGTTGAGACTTTCGATATCCCGGTACTGGCTGAGATCTTTGAAATAGGCGTTGGTCATCCCCAGTTCATCGCCCTCATAGATGTAGGGCGTACCCTGCAGGCTCAGCAGGCAGATGGCCAGCATCTTGGCGGAGAGGGGCGAGTCATCGCCCCAGCGGGATGCAGCCCGGGGCTGATCGTGGTTGCCCCAGAACAGGCTATTCCAGGCTTTGCCGTCCAGGCCGGTCTGCCAATGACTGAGAATTTTCTTGAGCTGCATAAAATCGTAGCGCTGGGTGGTCCACTTGCCCAGGGGTCCGTCCCCAATGCCGACGTGATCAAATGGGAAGACCATGTTCAGCTCCTTGCCGTCCAGCCCCGCATACTGGGGGGCGTTTTCCACCGTGGCGCCGGGGGTCTCGCCCACCGTCATAATGTCGTATTTCGAGAGGACCCGCCGGTTCATCTCCTGCAAAAATTCATGGATGCGGGGCCCATTGACATAGTAGGGACCGCCATTGCCATACAGTCCGTGTTTCTCGCCATCCGGAAAGCGCTGGTCCTTGGAAATCATACTGATGACGTCCATCCGGAACCCGTCGATGCCCTTGTCAAACCACCAGGTCATCATGTTGAACACTTCGTCTCGGACTTTGGGGTTCTCCCAGTTCAGGTCGGGCTGCTTGGGGGAGAACAGGTGCAGGTAATACATATCGGTCTGGGGGTCGTATTTCCAGGCCGAGCCGCCGAAGCTGGCGCCCCAGTTGTTGGGCTCGTGGCCGTCTTTGCCCGGCTTCCAGATATAGTAGTCTCGGTAGGGGTTATCCACCGACTTGCGGCTCTCGATGAACCAGGGGTGCTCGTCCGAGGTGTGGTTGACCACCAGGTCCATCACAATGCGGATGCCCCGCTGATGGGCCTCGACCAGCAGGGCGTCGAAGTCCTCCATGGTGCCAAACCGGGGGTTGATGGCCCGGTAGTTGGAGATGTCGTAGCCGTTGTCATCCATGGGGGAGTCCATGATGGGGCACAGCCACAGCACATTGACCCCCAGATCCTTCAGGTAATCCAGCCGGGAACGGATGCCGTTCAGGTCTCCGATGCCGTCCCCGTCCGAGTCCTGGAAGCTGCTGGGGTAGATTTGGTATACGATGCTTTCTTTCCACCATTTGCGGTCCATGGCAATTCCTCCTTATTCTGCGGGGATGGTGACCCCGTCGTCGTCGTAGCGGTCATAGCTGGCCCCGGGCCAGCCGATCATCCGGATGGTGGCGGGGTCGATGTCGGCCACCGTCTGGGCGGGGTCCGCCACCGGGATGCAGGCGCCTTTGCGGATGAACAGAGGTACCTCGTTGAGGGCCACCTTCACAAAGTGGGTGCCGGCGGGGAGGACTTCCTGTGTGATGCGGCCCTCGGGGCCGAACTTGACAAACAGCATCTCCTCGGGCAGATACACCATCCGTCCGGTGGCGTTCTGGGTGTAGACCGGGGCAATCATCACCTCATTGCCCAGCATCAGCTGGTCCTCGGTCTGAAGGGCAATCTCGTCTTCGGGGTAGACGAAGGCCAGGGGCTTGAACAGCATATCGCCGTTCAGCGCTGCCTTCATGTATTCGCTGTAGAGGTAGGGGATCAGCCGGTAGCGGGTCTCGATGACGCTGCGGAAGTCCTCGGGGCCCTCAAACTGGTAGAACTCCTGCCGGCGGGTGTCGCAGCCCGAGTGGTTGCGCATCAGGGGGGTGAACACCCCCAGCGCCAGCCACCGCAGCAGCAGATCCCGGCTGGTGTCGGCGTTGAAGCCACCCAGGTCGGCTCCCACATACAGGAAACCGCACATATTGAGGGAGGGCAGCATCTTGAGGTTCAGCAGCAAGTGGCTCCACCAGGAGTGGTTGTCGCCGGTCCAGATGCCGCCGTACCGGTGCATCCCGATGCAGGAAGACCGGGAGAACAGCAGAAACCGTTTGCCAGGGGCAATGCTGGCCAGCCCCTCCGAGGCGGCCCGGGTCATGTTGTAGCCGTAGAGGTTGTGGACCTGGTCGTGGCGGACCATTTTGCCGTCCACCTTGTGATAAAAGCGGGCGTAGTCTTCCGGCGCATTGGACAGATTGAGCCAGCCGATGGCCTGGCCAAAATGCTCGATGGTGCCGTCTTCATGGGGAACCGGCGGATGATCCAGCCGCTCGGCCAGCCCCTCCCGGGAGTAGAAGATGGCGGGCTCGTTCATGTCGTTCCAGAAGCCCTCGATGCCGCAGTCGGTCAGAGCCTTGTACTGGCTGCCGAACCAGGCTCGGGCCTCGGGGTTCAGCACGTCGGGGAAGTGGCTCCACCCCGGCCAGACGGTTCCCTCAAAATCGGTTCCGTCGGCCCGCTTGCAGAAGTAGCCCTTTTCCTTGCCCTCGTCGCAGACCGAATAGCCTGCTTCCTCCTTGACGCCGGCGTCGACGATGGGCACCAGCCGGACGCCCTGCTCTTTCATCTTGGATACAAAACCAGAAAAATCGGGGAAATTCTCCGGGTTGACGGTGAAGTCCTTGTAGTGGTCCATGTAGTCGATGTCCATGTACACCATGTCCAGGGGAATGTGGGCCTGGCGGTGTTTGGCAACCACCTCTTCAAAGTCGGCCTGGGTCTTGTAGCCGTAGCGGCTCTGGCCAAAGCCAAAGGCAAATTTGGGCGGGATGTAGCTGCGGCCGATGATGGCCCGGAACTGCTTGACCACATCGCAGGCGCTGTCGCCGGTGATGACGTAAAGGGCCAGGTCGGCCCGCTCACAGGTGACTTCCAGCCAATCCCTGCGGGTGAAGCCGATGTCAAACTGAATCCGGGCGGGATAGTCGAAGAACAGCCCCAGATTCTGCTGGCCCGAGATCACGATGAAGTTGTGGGCGGCGTACATTCGCTGCTTGTTTTCGGTGTGGAGGCCGTCGTCCACATTGTCGCTGACGTAGACAAAGCCCCGCTTGTTGATGCCGCGGTTGGCTTCGCCCAGGCCGTAGACCCGGTCGCCCTCCGCCAGGGGGCAGGCAAAGCAGAAGCCGGACTCGCTGGTTTTGACCATTCCCACAGGGGGGTCGCCTTGGCTTGCAGGGATTGGTGCGACCACCGATTCGGTGTCAAAGGGGACACCATAGAGATACTTTTGAATCATACCGTTCTCCCAAATAAAAGTGACTGAATGGTTGTTTTGTCAGACAGAGCGCCCCGTCTCCGGAGCGCTCTGAAAGAATATAAATTAGCCCTTAATAAAATCCTCCACGATGTTCAGTCAGATTTTCCGGAATTCGTTTTTTGTCTGCTCCATCCAGGATACAAAAAACAAATCCTCTTCCAGTTTGTATATGTCTCGTTCTGACAGGCTGCGCAGCGTGTCTTTTTGACGAGCTCATTATACAAAACCGAAGAGGATTTGAAAAGGGTTTTGCGCAACGTTTCCTACGAAACTGATAAATACCACAAGAATTATTTGTGGGTTTTGTGCAGATCTTGTGACCAGGGCGCGGCGTTGGGGGTTGATTCGCACACCGAGTTGCGGCGGATCAGTTCAACAGGCTGAACGTAATTTTTACACTCCACCTGTTCCTGCCGAATCAGACGCACCAGCAGTTCCACGGCGGCCTCTGCTTTGGCCGGGACGTTCTGACGCACTGTCGTCAGAGGGGGATGCATGAGTTCTGCATAGATGCAGTCGTCAAACCCGGTGACGGAGACCTGCTCCGGCACCTGTATGCCGTGGTCCTGCAGATAATTCATCACTTCCGCCGCATCATAGTCAGAGGCCAGGGCCACAGCCCTGGCCTGGACAAAGCGATCCAAATAGTGGCCGTACATGACACGGCGCAGAGAAAGATCCTCGGGGAGAAGAATATGGCGCTCTTCTCCGCAGTCAATCCCGGCAGAGCGCATCTGATGCTGAAATCCTTTCCAGCGGTAATGGTCTGCGCCGGTATCACACTCGGCGGCAAAGATGGCCTGGGTGTACCCGTTGTCCAGCAGATACTTTGCAATCATGGCGCCGCCGCCGAAATCATCAGTCCCCACGTTGACGTAGTGGTACTCCGCCTCGGGATAGGTGTCAATCAGGACCATATATTTGTTGAGTTGCCTGCGCAGCTCCTTGTATTTCTTTTCGTCCAGTCCCAGAACGACAAGACCATCCACATTCCATCGGGAGGCAATCTCTGCCACCCGGTCCGTATTTTTGTCCTGGCCATTGATCAGCATGACATAATATCCGTTTCGATGGGCTGTCTCTTCTACACCAGACAGAAATTCTGCCACAAAGGTATCGCGCAGAGAAGGGATGCCGTGGATACAGCTGTATCCCAGCACCAGTCCAATGATGCAGGACCCTTTGCGGGTCAGCTCACGGGAAGATGTATTCGGGACATAGCCCTCCTGGTTCAGAATTTCCGAAATTTTCCGGATCATTTCCTTGGAAACTTTTTTTGTGTTGCCGTGCAGCACATTGGACACTGTTGTCCGGCTTACACCAACTTGATCTGCAATATCCTGCAAACGCTTCATGGCTGTTCATACGCTCCCTGTTTGATCAGTTGAAACACAAATGGTTTTCAACGTAATCATAGCATATTCATACAGGAATTGCAATCCGAATGATCCTTTGATCTTCAATGAATTCTGAACTCAAATAAAGACTTTTTTGATATTGATACCCAGTAGTGCTTAACCATCTGTTTGCAGGATGATGAAAGCAAGAAAAATGCCTGCCTTTTCATAAGCCCGGCAGAATGAATGCAGCATAATGAAAATCGTTTTTATAGAAAATTGTGTGGAACATTCTGCCAATTTCATCATTTATAAAGGAGATGGAGACTTATCCCTGCAAGTCATCATTGGTTTGTGTAAACACAAAGAAGCGGCGGCTCTGAAAATTGAGCCGCCGCTTCAAAATGGGCGCGCGGATATGTCTGCTATACGACGGCTTTTTTCTTTTGCCGTCGTCCGGTAGATCATTCCATATTTATGAAACTTGGTGCTTGGCAAATACACGGCGAGAAATACCTGCACCAACTCCCCACGATGAAGCCGATTGAGCAGTAAATTCCGCGTTTGCGCAGCAATGAAAGCCCCAGTGGGGCTTTTAAGCGACCGAACGGTCTTGCGTAAGCAAGATGGAGGGGCCTCGCCTCGACAAGTTCCGGTTTGGCAGTAGAAACGGCTGTGTGGTAGGCGGGTGTGGACCTATAAAGGGCTGCATCAGAAAGTGGATTTATGGATTTGCAAACGGGCAGCCGGAACTTTCCACCGCAGAAGAAGTAAATGTGAAAAACATGGAGGTTTTCTTATGAACAAACTGCTTTCCTGCCACTATAACATGGACACCAACCGGGTGGAAGCCCGGTTCGAGGATGGCACCATCCTTGCCCTCGACTGCATTGCCGTCGAGGACGAGTACGGCAACACCCCGGCACAGCGGGCAGAACTGGACTGGCTGCTGTACAATAAGCCGTTGGAGTATGCGCAGCTTGTGTTGGGTGGGGAAATCGAGCATTATCTCTCCCTCAGCTGTGACCACGGCAGGCTGGAAGAACAATGACATAACAAACACAGCCCCGTTCTGGTGAAGGAATCCAGAACGGGGCTGTATTCAATGAAGGAGAAATGAAGGGAATATCAGATTACAGGTCCAGTTCAAACTGCTCCACCGTAACAGTTGCTTTGCCATCGGCAGCAAAGGTGATGCCATCGGCAGACTGGGGGGTGTAGATCCATGCGGTCATGGTCTGCTCACCGTCATTGACGAAAACTTCGATGCTGTTCTTATCCAGCAGGATGCGGAGCTTGAGCGCACCGTTCTGGCTGCGGACCTTGCAGCTGCGGCTGTGAACGATGTCTGCACGGGAACCGGCATGGCTGCGGTCCAGCGTCAGCTCGGAGGTGTAGGGGTCGTAGGTCAGGCTGGTGTGATGGTCTGCATCGGCGGCGAGCTTCAGGGTAAAGGAGCGGTATTCGCCGGGCTGCACCCTGACGGCCAGGTCGGCCACACGGCCCTTGATGCCCTCCAGCGTTGTTTCGCTTTGCACCGTCACGTTTTCGTGCAGGGTGCGCTTACCGTGGACGGCATCCAGCTCCCGCACCGGGGTCTGAAGAATGCGTCCGTCCTTGATGTGCAGCTCGCGCGGGCAGATGGTCTGTCCGAACCACTTGCAGCCCTGAGGCTTATCCTCGGTGTCCGACCAGGTCTGCAGCCATGCGGTCATGAGCCGGCGGCCATCCGGGGCAAGGGTGGTCTGGGTGGCGTAGAAGTCGATGCCGCCGTCCATCAGCTGCACGTTTTCCTTGGTGAAGGTGTGGGTCACTTCGTCGTAGCTGCCGATGAAGGCAATCACGTTGTGACCGTTGTGGAACTCGCC
>DXUR01000104.1 GCA_019417795.1 Clostridiales bacterium
AGCGTCTATTTGCCCCGCATTGGGGATGGATAGGCGCTCTTTTTTTATGCCCAAACCCATGGGCAAATACAAGAGATTGGAGGTGTTTTATTTGAGCAAGCCTGTTTATACCGCAGACAAGCCGAGCGACTGTCATTACTGCTACTTCTGGACGAATGGCAGAAAGGGCTGCCGTCTGGGTAGAAATAATTGCTACTACTTAATCTCTTTGCCGCCGAAACCCAAGTCGGAATGTGATGGCTGTCCCTATGGGCGAGATCACCCGTGCATTGGTTGGTGTACGAAGAAGGTTATGCGTGAAGTGGGGCTTCGTTGATATGGATGTGTATGAACAGGAATACCGCTTCTACTATTTTGCCCGATGTCCTTACGAAAAGACGGATACGACTTTCCGCAGCATTCCGCTGACAACAGAAAGTTTTCCGCAGAAAGAAGGTGGTGAAGCCGTGTGAGTTTTGATTATTTTTACGGTCAGCAATCCGATCTATTCACATTCTATCGAGTTCCGAAGGTGTTGTTCACGAACGAGAGGTTCTGGAATATTTCTGCCGATGCCAAGATGCTGTATGGCATTTTGCTTGACCGCATGAGCCTGTCTGCCAAGAATGGTTGGATAGATAAAAACGGTAGAGTGTATATCATTTTTACAATCGACGAAGCGAAGATGGCTCTGAACTGTGCTGAACAAAAGGCTATCAAGCTGCTCAGTGAACTTGAGAAGAAAGCAGGATTGATTGAACGTAAGCGCCAGGGTTTGGGAAAGCCCAACCTGATCTATGTGAAGAACTTTATCTCTGCTGTGGATTCACAACTCTTGAATTGTGAAAATCACAATTCTGGAACAATGGAAATCACAACTCAAGAACTTCCGAAATCACAATGTAATAATACTGATATTAAAAATACTGAATTTAGTGATACTGATTCTATCTTTCCTTCCGGAAATGGTGGAATGATGGACGAGAATGACCGGTATCAAGAATACTTTGATTATTTCTCGGATCAGCTCAGTATGGATTTGTTGAAGAAGGATTACCCTTACGATTCCGAAATGCTGGATAACATTCTGGAGTTGATCGTTGAAACAGTTTGCACGAAGCGACCGTTGATTCGCATTGGTGCAGAGGAGCGTCCGGCAGAAATTGTCCGCAGTCGGTTTATGAAACTGAATGCCGAACACATTCGATATGTTATGGACTGCTTCAAGGAGAACACCACAAAGATTAGAAATATCCGTCAGTATATGCTGACTACGATATACAATGCGCCGACGACAATAGACACCTACTACGATGCTCTTGTTCGGCACGATATGTCACACGGATATTTGGAAGGAGGATTTAAGAAATTGAAAATGAAGCGAGAGGAAGGAGAGTGACGATAAATGTCGAAAAAAGCAACCATCATTGCGGTGGTCAATCAGAAAGGAGGCACTGGAAAGACCACCACCACCGAGAATCTGGGCGTTGGCTTGGCTCTTGAAGGAAAAAAGGTGCTTCTGGTAGACACCGATCCCCAGGCTTCCCTGACGGTCAGTTTGGGCAATCCCTGCCCGGATGATCTGTCTCCGACACTTTCCGATCTGATGGGAAAGATTATGATGGAAAACCCTATTACTCCCGATGAAGGGATTCTTCATCATCCGGAGGGCGTTGATTTGGTGCCGTCCAACATCGAACTCTCAGGTATGGAGGTAGCACTGGTCAATGCCATGAGCCGGGAAACCATTCTCCGGCAATACCTGGATACAGTCAAACAGAATTATGATTACATTCTTCTTGACTGTATGCCGTCTTTGGGTATGCTGACCGTCAATGCGTTGGCAGCTGCCGACAATGTGCTGATACCGGTTCAGGCAGCATACCTTCCTGCAAAGGGTCTGGAACAGCTGCTTGGAACCATCAACAAGGTCAAGAGGCAAATCAACCCGAAACTGAGGATTGAAGGGATTCTTCTGACGATGGTGGACAGCCGCACCAACTACTCCAAAGACATCAGCAATCTGATTCGGGAGAGCTACGGCGGAAAGCTGAAGGTTTACAAGACCGACATTCCCCGCTCTGTCCGTGCAGAGGAAATCAGCGCAGAGGGAACCAGTATCTTCAAGCATGATCCCAAAGGCAAAGTTGCCGAAGCCTATAAAATTCTGACGAAGGAGGTGTTAAACAATGCAGAAAAAAGGCGCAAACATCAGCTTGAAGGGGTACGATGATATTTTCTCCACCGATCAATCCAGAGCTGAAGCCCAGCAGGAGCGTGTGCAGGAAATTCCGCTTTCTGAGCTACACCCCTTTGAGGGACACCCCTTCCGTGTGGTTGATGATGAAGAAATGATGAAAACGGCAGAGAGCGTCCGAGATTTCGGAGTTCTCACTCCTGCGATTGTCCGTCCTGACCCCGACGGTGGTTATGAAATCGTTTCTGGTCACAGGCGGCACCGGGCATCGGAGCTTGCGGGTAAGGAAACCATGCCTGCGATTGTTCGTGACCTGGACGATGATGCAGCCATTATTTTGATGGTTGATGCGAATTTGCAGAGGGAGAGTATCCTGCCGAGTGAAAGAGCATTTGCTTATAAGATGAAGCTGGATGCGATTAAACATCAAGGTCAACGCACCGATTTAACTTCATCCCAAGTTGGGATGAAGTTGCAGGCAATGGATATAGTCGGTCAGGAGGCAGGAGAAAGCAGAAATCAGGTACACCGTTATATCCGTCTGACCGAACTGATTCCGGAACTGCTGGATATGGTAGATACGGGTCAGATCAAATTCAATCCTGCGGTGGAGCTTTCCTATCTGGCAAGTGAAGAACAGAAGGATTTTCTTTCTGCAATGGATTATGCTCAAGCAGCTCCTTCCCTTTCGCAAGCACAGCGAATTAAAAAGCTCGCACAGGAGGGCGAGTGTACGCTGGATGCGATGTGCGAGATTATGAATGAAATCAAGAAGGGAGAGCTGGACAGAGTAACCTTCAAAACGGATTCGTTGCGAAAATACTTCCCGAAGTCCTATACCAACAAGCAGATGGAGGATAAAATCATTCAGCTTTTGGAGCAATGGCAGAAAAAAAGAGAAAAATCAATGGAAAGGTAAGGTAAAAAATGTTTACACCCAAAAACATTCAGGGCGCTTTGGAAGAACTCTACGACCTTTGCGATCCTGATTATATGGTAGATATGCTCGTAAACTACAGTGAGGAGTTCGATGATATTTCTCCTGCGCTTCTGGCAAAGTCGTTTCAGAAAAATGCCGAGATGATTAGCGAGTATCGAGTATTGTCCTCTGCTGGTGAGGGTATCGACTATCAGGGAAAGGTACTTCTGAACAGCAGAGCCGTGCGGCTTCTGTCCTATGTAGAAGATATGAGCGGCGATGAAAAAGTTCGCACGATTCAGAGCAAGGAGCTGTGGTTAGCAGAAGATATGACATTCTATGTGGTGTCCTGTATGTCTACGATCACGATGGACAAGGAAGAAGCCATTTGTCTTAACGAACACCGCAGCGTGGTTACTACGGTGGAATGCGAGGACGATATTTTCTTCGACATGGGTTCCCTGATTTGCGAACTGGACGATATTTGCTTGTTCGAGCTTTTAGCCGATGTGGATGCGACTATTTATGAACTGTAACAGGTTCATGGATGGTCGCTTTTCTTATTTCCAAAGAAACGGAGGTATCGAAACTTGAAAGAATACGATGTGAAGATCACCGAAACCTTGGAGAAAACGGTTACGGTGCAAGCAGAATCTCACGATGCGGCAGAGGAACAGGTTAGAGCCGCTTATTACAATTCGGAGTACATTCTGGACTCCGAAAACTTTACCGGTGTTGCGTTCGGCACGACCGAGGAACGGGAGGTTCAGAAAGAACAGGCAGATACCATGAATGTGTTGCTGGTAAAGCCGTTCATGTATCCGCAGGCTGTGCAGATCGGCTGTGAGCTGGAGGATTTGCAGAAAGCCGTAGGTGGCGATATTGAGGCAACTTATCCGTTCAATGAGCCGGTTGCACTGGTGATGCACGACGAAGGTAAACTCGTAGGCAAAGAACTGAACCGTGCGCTGCGTGATGATGACGGCGATATTTATGACATTATCGCCGGTGATTTTCTGGTTGTGGGATTGGGCGAGGATGATTTTTGTTCTCTGTCCCCGGAACTGATGAAGCAGTTTGAGGAACACTTTCATCAGCCTGAGACTTTTGTACGCATGGGGCGCAGCATTATGGCGCTTCCCCTGCCGGATGACATGGTGAAGAAAGAAGATGCACCTGTCAAAGCTGATTCGGTTCCCCACAAAAGTAACCCTGACCGAGATGTTCTGTAAGGAGGTTCTTATGCAAAGAAATTCGACGATTGGAGAGCTGATGGAGCGAAAGCGGATTCAGGATGGTGCCAAGGAGTACCAGGGACATACCTATATGGACTTGGCACGATTTGATGACGCCACCAAGCACATGATTATTTTCGATGTGCTGACCGATGAATCGCCTGTCGGTTGGAAAGGCGAAAGAAATCGCCTGTATTTGAGCGATGTGGGTTATCAGAAGGCTCTGGATAACCAGAAAGCTGGCAATATCAAGATTATCAGCCATGCCGCAGTTGCCAAGGGCAATCTGTATTACGACCACAGAGATATGGCACGATAATCTGTTCACTCTACTGCTTGCAGGAGGTGATGAATCATGCAGGAAGAAGTTGAAAACAGAACAGTAAACCTGGCGATCAGCACAACCAAGCTGACGGGGCGCACTATCATTGCCGGTATCCGCAAGTATTTGCAGCACCGGGAAAAAGTGAAGATGAAAAAGGCACGAGACCCTGCCGTTCATGGAAAGCAATCCGTGAAACAGCTTTTGGGACAGAATCAGGGTGCTACGAATGTTGAGATCGACAAAGAGAGTATCCGTGATTTTGAAAAGCTCGCCAAGAAGTATGGCGTGGACTTTGCCGTAAGAAAAGATAAGTCCGTTGATCCTCCCCGGTTTCTTGTTTTTGTCCGTTCTAAAGATGCAGATGCTTTGGATGCAATCTGCAAGGAACATCAGGCAAGGGCATTAACCAAGAATGAAAAGCCGAGCGTTCTGGCGCAGCTGAAGAAGTTCAAGGAAATTGTCGCAGCGATTCCGAAGAAGGTTCGAGAGAAGAAACAGGAGCGTGATCTGTGATGGATAAGAGAAAAATGAAAAAGCTCCTGATTCTGAATTTACCGTATTTTCTGGTAGGGTTGTTCGCTACGAATTTAGGAGAAGCATGGAGATTGGCTGAGGGGGCAGATTCATCTGCGAAAATCCTCAGCTTTTTTCATGCCCTTCCGATAGCCCTGAACAATCCGTTTCCCAGCTTTCACCCGTTGGATTTGCTGATTGGTATTCTCTGCGGCGCAGGACTTCGGCTGGCTGTCTATCTAAAAGGCAAAAACGCAAAGAAGTACCGACACAATGTTGAGTACGGTTCTGCTCGTTGGGGAACGGCAAAAGATATTGAGCCGTTTATTGCACCAAAGTTCGAGGACAATGTGATCCTGACGAAAACGGAGCGGCTGATGATGAGCAATCGCCCGAAGAATCCTGCCAATGCCCGAAATAAGAATGTTCTGATTATCGGCGGTTCGGGTTCCGGTAAAACTCGCTTTTGGTTGAAGCCAAACCTTCTCCAGATGCACAGTTCCTATGTGGTCACTGACCCGAAAGGCAGCATCGTGATTGAGTGCGGCAACGCCCTTTTGAAGCATGGCTACACCATCAAGATTTTCAACACCATCAACTTTCAGAAGTCGATGCACTATAACCCATTTGCCTATATCCATTCAGAAAAAGACATTCTGAAACTGGTGACAACGCTGATTGCCAACACAAAGGGTGATGGAAAAGCCGGTGATGAGTTCTGGACGAAGGCGGAAACGCTGCTCTACTGTGCCTTGATCGGATATATCCACTATGAAGCTCCGGTTGAGGAACAGAATTTCTCCACCCTGATTGAGTTCCTGAACGCAATGGAGGTGCGGGAAGATGATGAGGAGTTCCAGAACCCGGTGGATCTGATGTTTGAAGCCCTGGAAAAGAAAAAGCCGAATCACTTTGCAGTCCGTCAGTATAAAAAATACAAGCTGGCTGCCGGCAAGACCGCTAAGTCGATTTTGATTTCCTGCGGCGCTCGTCTGGCTCCTTTTGATATTCAGGAGGTCAGAGATGTGACTGCCTATGACGAGTTGCAGTTGGATACTCTCGGAGATAAGAAAACGGCGCTCTTTCTGATTATGTCAGATACGGATGCGACGTTTAATTTTTTGATCTCCATGATTTACACACAGCTGTTCAACTTGTTGTGCGAGAAAGCAGATGATGTGTACGGCGGCAGACTGCCGGTTCATGTGCGCTGCTTGATTGATGAGATGGCAAACATCGGTCAGATTCCCAATCTGGAAAAACTGGTAGCGACAATCCGAAGCCGTGAAATATCGGCTTGCCTTGTTCTCCAGGCACAATCACAGCTGAAAGCCATTTATAAAGACAATGCCGATACCATCATCGGCAACATGGATTCCCGAATTTTCCTGGGTGGTTCTGAGCCAACCACGCTCAAAGAACTGAATCAGGCATTGGGAAAAGAAACTATCGACACCTACAACACCTCCAACACCAGAGGTAACAGCCCGTCTTACGGCTTGAATTATCAGAAGTTAGGCAAAGACCTTGCGAGCGTAGATGAGCTTGCGGTTCTGGATGGCAGCAAGTGTATTTTGCAGTTGCGTGGTGTCAGACCGTTTCTTTCTGACAAGTACGATCTGACGCAGCACCCCAATTATAAGTACACATCAGACTTTGATAAGAGAAATGAGTTCAACATTGAGCAGTTTCTGAGTCGAAGGTTGAAGCTCAAGGCAGGTGATGAGTTTGTGGTAGTCGATGCGGATTAAGGAGGTTTCTGTTTGGAAAATCTGAAAACGGTATCTGCCCTGGTTAAGAACATCTTGGAACACGACCACAAGGCAAGAAATACCGACAATCATTTGTACCTGATGGTACTGGAACACTATTCCGGTCTGCGTGGCATCGACATTCATGCCATGACGGTTCCTGTGTTTTTGAAGGAACTGGATAGACGCAGCTTTCCGGGGTTTGAAACTGTCCGCAGAAGCAGACAGAAAGTGCAGGCAACCTACCCTGACCTTGCTCCCAGTGAAGCCGTAGGCAAGCGCAGAGCAAAAAATGAGGTTGTATATCGAGAATTTGCAGAAAGCGAGGTGTAAAAAAAATGACTTGGTGGATCACGGATACCTCTATTGGGCAGCGATTGAAGTTCGTTAGACGATTTCGCCGCCTTACCCAGAAAGAGCTTGGACTCCTGATGGGGTATTCCGAGAAAACAGCGGATGTCCGTATTGCTCAGTATGAGAAAAACGCTCGAACCCCTAATGCAGAAACCACAGCGAAACTCGCAGAGGTTCTGAAGGTTTCACCTGTCGTTTTTTCACCGACAATCTGTGCTTCTCGTGAAGATTTGTTGCAGTCAATGTATTGGCTGTTTCTTATGAAAGGTGGTGGTGATATATATGATTGTGAAACTGAATATGCAAGAAGCAGAATGGAACAGAAACTTGGCGTGATAACCGTCGAGGAGTTCCTTGAAAAGATTCTCGTAAACTAAGCCTTCCGTCCGGTTTTGATGCCGGTAGTACGGAGGGCTTTTTCTATTCTCAAAACAATTTCAAATTTTAGGAGGAAAATATTATGGCATTTTTCAATAGCGCAGTAACCGTTCTTCAGACTCTCGTTATCGCTCTGGGCGCAGGTCTTGGCATCTGGGGTGCAATCAATCTGCTTGAGGGCTACGGCAACGATAACCCCGGCGCAAA
>DXUR01000105.1:0-3290 GCA_019417795.1 Clostridiales bacterium
TCCAGCCGGAAGCGGCTGATCGACGATATGAAGAGCGTCACCCTGAACGACATGGACGGCGAGATCGCAGAGCTGATGTATAAGACCATCCGGAAGCTCGAAGCCATGACTGACGCAGAGTTTGAGGAACTGTATATCATGCCGGACGGCATGATGGATGACTGAAAGGAGGATGCCTATGCCCGTATTAGACGGTGATTTTGAAGCCTTCGTCACGAACCTTGGCAAGTACAACGAGGGTATGCTGATCGGTGAGTGGGTGAAGTTGCCCACCACCGAGGAAGAGATGCAGAAGGTCTTTGAGCGTATCGGGATCGGCAAGCAGGATGAGTTCGGTCAGCCCTACGAAGAGTGGTTTATCACCGACTACGAATGCCCGATCTATGGCGTTCAGAAGATGCTTGGCGAGTACGAGAGCCTTGATAAGCTCAACTACCTTGCCGCTTTGATTGACGAGCTTTCCCTGAGCGATCAGGAAAAGCTCGTTGCCATTATGGAGGCTGGCTGCGATGAGGTCAGCGACATCGACGATCTCATCAACCTGACGTTCAATCTGGACTGCTACGACATCATGCCCGGTATCAACGACGAATATGACCTCGGCTATTACTATGCCAACGAAGCCGGTATCTACTCCGAAAAGGATCTCGGTCCTCTGGCAGACTACATCGACTATGAACGCTATGGTCACGACATCGCTTATGATGAACAGGGACGCTTCACCGATGAAGGCTATGTCCGCGTCGCAAGCGAACGCTGGGACAGGCAGTTTAACGGTGAGCTGGACGATATTCCCGACGAATACCGGATCACCGGCTCAGGGGAAGACGCCGAGCGTGACAGCACCATCGCCGTTCTCGTCGTTGAGCCGGGAAAGGAGCCTTATGTGAAGGAGATTGACTCCGGGCTGGAGTCCTTGCAGCATGAGGTCGGCGGCTGCATCGAGGCAATTTATCCCTACGAAGACCCGGTTGCCTTAGTCTGCAACGAGGAAGGCAAGCTGGAAGGTCTGCCCCTGAACCGCGCTCTGCGTGATGAGGACGGTGACATCTACGATGTTGTTGCCGGAACATTCATGGTGGTCGGCTTGACGGATGACAGCTTCGGCTCTCTGACCGTAGAGCAGATGCAGAAGTTCGCTGACCACTTCAAAGTGCCGGAGCAGTTTGTCAAGCTGGGCGATAAGATTGTGGCGATCCCCATGATCTCGAAGGAGCAGCAGAAGCAGGAAAGCATCGAGCAGAAGGACTTCGAGATGAACGCCGACACCTCCGGGCTGACGGTTGCCGGTCACATCGGGACGTGGCACACCATTGACCAGCACGAAGTCGGCGGTCACAGCTTTTATCTGATGGAGCATGACACCTACGGCGATGAGGCGGCTTGCATCATCGTCGATGAGCGCGGCAAGCTCGTCCTTGATGATGTCTACAACGGCTTTGACGATGACACGCTCCGCCTTCTCGACCTTGAGGTCAAGGAAGTGCCGGAAATGCCCGATCCCGCGCTCTCCGTTCAGGATATGAAGGACTACGGCTACGCATGGGCTGGTGTTCTTCCCGCCGGTCAGGAGGCGGCTGAGAAGGCTTTGGAGAAGGGTTGCGAGGTTTACCGTCTCTATTCCGATAACACCGAGGGCTTGTGCGTAGATGCCAAAGAGATTGCCGATCATGCGTCAAAGGGCGGAATGCTCGGTATCAGCAAGGAAAGCTGGATGGCAGCTCTTGAGAAGGAAAACTACCTCAAGGCAGCGGAGATGTCGATGGAGGATGACTACGGCATGATTGATGGGATCATCAACAACGGTCCGAAGGAGGACAAGACCGCAGAGGTCAAAGCCCCCGAAAGGGGCGAAAAGTCCTCCATCATGGACAGGCTCAAGTCCGCAAAGGCTGAAAAGCAGAAGGAATGCTGCCCTCCCCAAAAGCACAAAGGAGAGATTGAGCTGTGAGCAGAAGTCAGAAATGGCGGCAGGAGTGGTCGTTCTTCATCGGGGACAGCGGACGCCGGAAGTATAACCGCTTCTGCGTCCGCTGCGTCCATAGCTGCAAGCAGAGCTTCCGTGCGGATCTCATCGCCTGTCCGCACTTCTCCCGGAAGGAGGCGCAGAGTGGACAATTAGGGGTCGAAAAAGCCTGTGATTGCAAGCCTCAGAGCGGCGCAAATTGACCATCCTAAGTGATTGTATTCCCTGCGCAGTTTCTTCTTTAGCGCGGAAATAAGTGTCGATTTCGGCACTTGTTTGAATGCCCGGAAAACGAACCAAAAGCCTCTGTCGATGCCCGTTTTGGGTGTCGGCAGAGGCTCTTTTTTTATGATATATTCAAAATAGCGGTCAGCAGCTCTTGAACCTGTTGCCGGTATTCCGGCTTTATATCCGAAATACGTCTGGCAAGCGCAAGGGCTTCCGCTTCTGGCGCATCAGTCCCAAAGATAATTCGGTCCGCACTGACGCCGAGTAAACGGCAAAGACGCTGCAAGGCTTCAAGAGAGATACCGGAAGCACCACGCTCAATAGCACTCAGGTGATTCGGCGTCATGCCAAGCATTTCTGAGAGCGTGTCCTGCGTATATCCCGCCTGTTCTCTTGCCACTTGAATATTGCCGCCGATTTCAATATTGATGTCCTTCTTCTCTCGCATAGCCTCACCACCTTTGCATTTAGTGTACCTAACGGCGGTGTCATTATCCACGGTACGCCGTCGTTAATTTTACTAACGACAATGCGTTGACTGTCCGTGATGAGGGTGATAGAATGGAGATACCTACCAAAAGAGTGAAAGAAGGGGTGTCATGTCGCGCATTATTGAGTTTAGAAAGTCTGCTCAAAAAGCTGAAAAGCAATCCGTTCAAGGCAAGACTTGTGCGTTTACCGGTCATAGACCGCAGAGTCTTCCGTTCGGCTTTGATGAATCCGATAAGCGTTGTACTTCTTTGAAATCTGTTATGCGGGATCAGATTGTAGCACTCATCGAGAACGAGGGCGTCACGCATTTTATTACCGGCATGGCTCTTGGCGTCGATATGTACGCTGCGGAAATTGTACTCGATTTGAAATCAAAATACCCTCACATTACTCTGGAAAGTGCAATCCCTTGTGAGACACAAGCGATCAAATGGTCTGTGGCTTCACGGGAACGGTATTATAATATCGCGGCAAAGTGTGACAAGGAGACCATGCTGCAACGGGAGTACACGTCGGACTGCATGGACAAGAGAAATCGGTACATGGTCGATCACGCCGATTATATTCTCGCAGTATGGAATGGATGCCCCAGCGGTACCGGGAA
>DXUR01000105.1:3390-6286 GCA_019417795.1 Clostridiales bacterium
ATCACGCCGATTATATTCTCGCAGTATGGAATGGATGCCCCAGCGGTACCGGGAATACCGTGAGATATGCCCACAAAAAGGGCAAGACCATCATCGTCATCAATCCGGTTTCCCTTGATGTCACGCGGGAATAAGGCAAAAAAATCCCTTCTGAATCAAGCGTTGTGAAAACCGTGAAGTATTTCCCGATAGCGAATACCCATTGCACTGCTCAGTGATTATTGGAAACGTGTACGGCGTATGCTGCCCAGTGAACATCTCCATGGAACACATCGAATTTTCGCGGCATCGCAAAACGGAAAGTGTCACCTTATGGACAGTCCATTGCCGAGGGAAAAATAAATCGCTGGAAACGGGAACGCCCCCGGCACTGTGCGTCTGGCACAGTGTCGGGGGCGTTTTTTCGTGTCTTAGTTATGAGCCAGTTCATTTAGGAGCTGCTTTCGATAGTCCACATCCAAGACGCAGCGATGGAAGTCCATCAAACGGTGTTCGTCGAACAGCTTTTCACAGAGCTTGGTCAGCGGATGATTCATTAGCTTTGCAGAAATGCCAGTCTCGTTGAAAAACCTTGCCCATGTGAAGACCTCTTCTAAATCCTCCTGCCCAAGCGTGGCAGGAATGATAGCGTTGCAGAGACGGACAATGGGGCTGTCCGCAAATCGCTCTGCGACTTCCTCCGGTGTGCATTCATAGCGGTCACAGTCAAAGGAAAGCGCATCCTCAATTTTAAGATAATTTTCGGTTTCATCCCGCGTCAAGGTTATGGTGTAGTCTCCCATACCGGACGGCACATCAATATTCTCCATGACATCAAGCTCGAAACGGGAGCCGCCGATGATCGCTTCAAAGGAGAAGGACTGACAGATTACTGCTGGGTTTTTGTCTATCTTGTCCTCATTCAGAAATGACAGCGGATTATACTCTGTCAGTTCCCAGTCGATTTTTCCTCTCTCTGTTTGCTCGGCAATCTGCTGGATCAGATGTTGTTCTTCTTCGTGCAGATTTTCATTGTACAACATGATACACCTCCGTTTTCTGATTGTCGTTTTTTGGGGGGCTGCTCTATGTTTCCGAAGAGACTGCCGTTTGTATCATCATTCCTTGGCTGAGGGCAGACCTTCGTAAAACTTCCTCAGTTCGTCCAGACTGCTTGTACGATTTTTGATGGGCAGGGAGTCCCATGTGATGTCATGATAGCGTTCAGGCGGCTCGTCCCGCAGTCTTCGGTCGATGATGCAGACAATGCCGGTGTCTGTGAAATTACGGATCAATCGCCCGATGCCCTGCTTGAGCTTGATAATCATTTCGGGAACGCGAACATCCATCAGAGCGTCCTTAGCAACGGAACACTTATACTCGATAATTGGATCGGGGACAGGGAACGGAAGCCGGAAAATGATGACATTGGAAAGGCTTTTTCCTTCAATGCTGATACCTTCCCAGTATGCACCCGTCCCCAGAAGCACAGAGTTCGTATCTTCCTTAAACTCGTTCAGCACCTTGTCCTGCGACGATCCCGGCTGCTGCATCAGGATTTTGTACGGAAGATTTTTCTTACCGAGAATGGAGTAGACCTCTTCCATGTCGGTCTTTGCCGTAAACAGCACGAGTGCCTTTCCATTGGAAATGCTCAGGATCTCAAGCAGTCGCTCCACACCCTTTTCAATGAAGGCTTCGTGTTCTCTGGTCGGGTGTGGGAGATCGTCGCAATAGTAGATCATGGCGTGTTCATCGTATGGATATGGGGAAGGCTTTGGTTCGGACAAGCAGCCGCGATCACCAGCGGGAAAGCCGGTATTGCAGATAAAATAAGAATACTGCTCTTCCAGAGACCCGCTCGTGGCGTTCGTCAGCGTGGCAGAGGTCAAGATGGTTCTTTCATCACCATTGAAGTATAGGCGGCTCACAATTTCTTTTGTGTTTTTAGGGCAATAGACGAGTTCCGTGTTGCTGCCGTGCTGCTCAATCCAGATCAGCATATCATCTATCTGGTCAAGAAGCTCCGAAAGGGACTCGCTGACGGCATCCAGATCATCAGAAGCAGCAAAGGAACGGTTGTTTCTGAAATCCATGCTGGAATAAATCTGAATGCTGGACGAAAGGTTGTGTATGGCGGCGTTCATCTCGGTAAGCAGCTCAACCGCACTGCCGCTTTGGTCAAAGAAAAAGCGGTCAGCGTAGCGCATATCCTGATCTGCATCGTCGATCTGCTTTTGAACTTGTGCTTTCAGGCAGTTATAGAAGGCGATGATTGCGCTCTCTGCCTCTCGCTTTTCACCGGACACACTGCTTTGGTCAGAGGGTCGCAGTTCATAGAATGCGCTTTTAATCATTCCAAAGAGCATACCTTGCCCGAAACGCTCCGTTGTGGCACTCCGCACCTTATCATCCAAGTTGTGCGCTTCATCCACGACAAGCAGATCAGCGGCGGCGTTAATCAGTCCGTCCTGCCCGCGTCGTAGTTTCATGAGATGCTGGGTAAGAAAGTCCTGATTGCACAGAACAACACCGTCCGTGTATTTTAACGATGCACGGACCTTGTAATACTTGCATTTCTTTTCGCAGGAGCCGCAATTCTTCATGCTGAACCGCTGCACGTTTACCTTGTCCCAGACGCCTTGCGGCAAAACCTCCGGGAAATCCTTGCGTTCCTCATACCCTTGCTGGATTCCTTCTTTAAGCGCGTCCGGTGGAGCTGCTTTCGGATCGCACATATACTCATCTGCGCGTTTGTTGCAGAGATAGTGAGTCTGTCCTTTTGCCAGAATCACATCTCTGTTCAGCCCAAGAAGGGGCATTACCGCGTGGACATCACGCCAGAGCTGTTCTTGAAGCGCGATGGTCGAGGTTGCGATGATAACCGGCTTGTTCATGCGTTTGCTGTACAGCAGCA
>DXUR01000105.1:6386-7833 GCA_019417795.1 Clostridiales bacterium
ATGGTCGAGGTTGCGATGATAACCGGCTTGTTCATGCGTTTGCTGTACAGCAGCACCGGCACAAGATAGCCAAAGGACTTGCCAATGCCCACGCCAGCTTCAATCGCAAAATGCTGATCGTTTATGAGGGCGTCCACAATCTCAAAAGACATATCCTGCTGCCCCTCACGCATTTCCAATCCATGCTGCGGGGCTTCATCCCAAAAGAAGGTGCTGACTTGCTCACTCATGGAGTACAGCTCTGCTTTTCTGCGCTTTTTCCGTTCCTCCGATGTATTGAATCCAAAATAGAATCTGTTGTCCATCCACATTCCTCCCGGAATAGAAACCAAGGTTATCCGCGTTTCAGTTCAATGCTGACGTTTCCGTTCTCGTCGATGGTCAGCGTCATGTGCCTGATGTGCTTCTCATAGAACTGCCGCCGCTCTGCGGGAGACATTTCGATCCTCGTGTTTCGCAGAGCAGCATCAAACATATCGTTGACGTTCAGGTGAACGGAGTTGTCAATCCAGCGGTACATCTCCTTGAATAGTGCGTTTTTCTTGATGTCCTCGCTGTTGCCGGAGTAGAAGTCATCCAGATAGCAGTAGAATATCCCGGATTCTGCAAGTGCCGCCTTCATATCCGGTCCGCATTTTTCCCGCTCAATCATGACAAGGAATCTGGCGTCCGGTAAGGAAGAGATCAGCCCCCAGTAGTCGGAATCGCTTGAGACGATGACGAAGGAATCCACTTGCTTCTGGTAGTGTTCCTGACAGGCTCTTGCGGTGAGCTTGATGTCTACCAGTGATTTGTTCTGCTTGATCCGCTCAATCATGATATGTTCAACGGGGATGCGGGTGTAGTTTTCGAGAATGCGCCATGCCGTAGCAGTATGTACGTCATCAAAGAGAATGATCGCCGTAATTTTCTGCATGACTTCATAATCAAGGTTTTTGAGCGTGGCGCACAGCTTGTACGGGTCAGAGTTTTCGCAGTCCACTACCAATACGGTTTTCTCGCTGTCATCTATGAAGTCGTAGATATTGTTTTTTACAAAAGCCCCTGCATCGGAGACTTTACTGTATTCCGTGAAGGCGTCGCAATGCCATTGATAAAGCAGGGTAGCAAACTTCTTATCATTATAGAGGACATTACCCTCGTCCATCGGTACCCAGTTGATATACATTTGATAGGGGTAGTAGGAGAGACTTGCGTAATAGATGTCCGCAGCATCTTTCGTTCCGTCCTCTGTCAAACCGTTTGGCATGATGAACAGCTCTTTTATGTACGCCCAGTTAATCCAGATTGGAAAGAGGCTTTTGCAGTTGTTAATGCGGTCTGAAATCAGCCGGTTGATCTCGATAATGTGGTGGCAGAGCTTTGTACTCGACTTTTTGATAAAGTTGATTCCGTCATTTGAAAGCTGCTGCATACTGGAAGCCGGGATGATCTCTGGCATTGAAAG
>DXUR01000106.1 GCA_019417795.1 Clostridiales bacterium
GGGCCATTGCCCGGCATGAGATCCTGTGCACGCTGGAGGATGTGGTGCAGGCGGAATCCGTTCTGGATATTGACGGCCTGGTGGCCAAGGCCCTGGAGGGCGAGACCTGGGTTCGGGTAAAGCCCTGACCGGATCGGAAAGAAGGCATCTGTTATGTCACATACCGCTGAGATCATTGCCGTCGGTACGGAACTGCTTCTTGGAAATATCACCAACACCAACGCCAGCGAGATCTCACGGGCGCTGTCTGCTGTTGGCGTCAATGTGTTCTGGCATACCGTGGTAGGGGACAACCCGGAACGGCTGCGGGAGGCGCTGGACATCGCCCGGAAGCGGGCGGACGTCATCCTCACCACTGGCGGCCTTGGCCCCACCTATGACGATCTTACCAAGCAGACCGTCTGCGAGACCTTCGGCAAGCCGCTGGTCCTGCGGGAGGATGTGCTGGAGCATATTCGGACTTATTTTGCCCGGAACGTCCACCTGACCATGCCGGAAAATAACCGCCAGCAGGCGGAGTTTCCCGCCGATTGCGTGATCTTCGACAATCCGGTGGGCACCGCTCCCGGCTGCGCCTTTGAAGCGGAGGGGGTGCACGTGCTGATGCTGCCCGGTCCGCCCTTTGAAATGCGGACCATGCTGCAAAACTGGGCGGTCCCCTATCTGCGGGGACTTTCCAAGGAGGTCATTGTGTCCCATGACATTATGACCTTCGGCCTTGGGGAAAGCCCTATGGAGGATCTGATGCGGGAGCGGATCTCCCGGATGGGGAATCCCTCCCTCGCCACCTACGCCAAGCCCAGCGAGGTCCGGCTCCGCGCTACCGCCAAGGCGGGCAGCGCAGCGGCGGCGGAGGCCATGCTGGCCCCGGTGGTGAAAGAGGTGACGGATTATTTGGGAGACGTGGTGTACGGCGTGGATGTCCCTAATCTGGAAACCGTCTGCATGACACACCTGAAGGAAAAGGGCTGGACCTTCGCCACGGCGGAAAGCTGCACCGGCGGCCAGATAGCCGCCCGGATCACGGCCCTGTCCGGGGCCTCCAGTGTGTATCGGGGCGGCGTGGTGAGCTACTGGACCAGCGTAAAGGCAGAGGTGCTGGGGGTGCCCCAGACGCTTCTGGACCAATACGGCGCCGTGTCGGAGGAATGTGCCCGATCCATGGCGGAAAATGCCCGGCGGATCACCGGAGCTGACATTGGCCTGTCCGTCACCGGCGTGGCCGGTCCGGACCCGGACGAGCGCAACAACCCGGTGGGACTGGTGTATGTGGGTCTGGCGTCCCCCGATGGGACGTGGTGCCGGAAGCTGGAGTTGGGCAAGCGCCGCCGGGATCGCATTCAGGATCTGGCTGCCAACCACGCCTACGATATGCTGCGCCGCTGCCTGACTGGACTGCCGGTGGAGCAAAGCGGCACCGGAAAACACATGGAAAAGCTGTAAAACGCGACGAAAATCGCAAATAACAGCAAAATGACAGCAAAAAGGACACTGGCTTGTATAACAAGCCAGTGTCCTTTTTATCATTATGATGCTTGCGTTGTTGTCGATCGGATCACTTCAGGACCCGGACGCAGCCCTCGATCAGGCTCATGGTGACGGTATCGCCCACGCTGAAACGCTCCGTCAGCTGGGGGTTGTAGACCTCCACGATGATGGGCTGCTCATTCAGCATGACCTCGTACTCGATCTTGGCGCCGTAATAGGTGGCACGGGAAACGGTACCGGGGAGAGCACCGGCATCCTTGGTAAGCAGGAAGGATTCGGGGCGGACCGTCAGGCAGCAGGCACCGCCCACTTCCACACCCTCCATCTTGCCGGGGGCGGGGATGGAGAAGGTCTTTCCACCAATCTCCACCAGCGCGGCCTCGCCGTCACGGCCCTTGAAGATGCCGTCGATGAAGTTGGCCTTGCCGATGAAGTTGGCCACAAAGCGGCTGGCGGGCTGCTCGTAGATCTCCTGAGGAGTGCCCTGCTGGCAGATAACGCCGTCCTTCATGATGACCACCTTGTCGGAGATGGCCATGGCCTCGGACTGGTCATGGGTGACGTACAGAGAGGTGATCCCCAGCCGCTGCTGGAGGGCGCGGAGCTCATCCCGCATGCTCTCGCGGAGCTTGGCGTCCAGGTTGGACAGGGGTTCGTCAAACAGCAGCACGGAAGGCTCGATGACCACGGCACGGGCCAACGCCACACGCTGCTGCTGGCCGCCGGAGAGCTGGTTGGGGAACCGCTTCTCCATGCCCTTGAGCTGCATCAGCTCCACTACGTCATTGGTGCGGCGGATGATCTCATCCTGAGGGAGCTTAGCCACACGCAGACCGTAGGCGATGTTCTCCCAGATGTTCAGGTGGGGGAACAGGGCGTAGGACTGGAACACCATGGAGATGCCCCGCTTATTAGGGGGGATCTTGGCTACGTCCCGGTCTCCGATGAACACGTTGCCGCTGGTGGGATACTCAAAGCCGGAGATCATCCGCAGGGTGGTGGTCTTGCCACAGCCGGAAGGGCCCAGCAATGTCACCATCTCGCCGTCCTTGATCTCAAGATTGATATGGTCAACAGCCACGAAGTCCTTGCCGGTATCGGGCTGCTGGAAAATTTTGGTCACATCTTTCAGGACCACGCCGGAGCTCTTCTTGCTGAAGCCCAGCTTCTCGTTCTTCTCTTGGCTCATTTTGATTCCTCCGTTTTCGATTTAGCCTGAGGCACCTTGGAACGGGGCGCCAGCAGAAGGTTGATGACGGTGTTGAACAGGCCGATAAACACCAGCAGAATGCCTACCATCATCGTGACAAAGGCAGCTGCCTGCCCGTATTTCGCCAGGTCAAACAGGGAGTAGATGTTGCTGGTGACCAGCTTCCACCGGGGAGAGACCAGGAAAATGACCGCGCTGACGGCAGTGATGGCCTTGGTGAAGGAGTAGACAATGCCGGAGAAGAAGGCGTTTTTCAGCATGGGCAGCGTAATGCGGCGGAAGGAATAGCCGGTGTCGGCGCCCAGAATGGTAGAGGCCTCTTCAATGGAATTGTCGATCTGCAGCAGGGTGGTGGTGCCGGACTCGATGGCTACCGGCATGTTCCGGAAGGTGAACACGATCACCAGAATCAATCCAGTGCCAGTGAGGGCCAGCGGCTTGGAGTTGAAGCCCAGGATGTAGCTGATGCCCAGCACGGTGCCGGGAACAGCGAACATCAGGACGGAGGCGACCTCGATAAAACGCTTGCCGTAGTAGTTCCGCTTGGCGGTGATATAGGCGATGACCATGCCCAGCAGGCCGCCGATCACGGCGGAGATCAGGCCCAGCGTCATGGAGTTTTTCAGGCTGTCCCAGCCGTACTGGAGCGCCTTGCGGTACTGATCCAGCGTCAGGGAGAAGTCCACGCCCCAGGTGCGGACAAAGGAGGCAAAAATTACCGTGCCGTAGAACAGAATGATGATGGCGGAAACGATTAGGCAGAAAGCAAACAGGGGCCACTTGATGTGGGGTTCCTCAATGAGCTTCCGGGCCTGGGTGGGCTTGCCGGTGACTGTGACAAAGCTCTTTTTGTTGACCCAGTATTTATTGAGAAGATACGCGATGACTGCGGGCAGAAGCAGCAGCAGCGCCAGCACGGAGCCCTTTCGCATATCATAGCTGCCGGTGATAATGTTGTAGACCTCAATGGAGAGGGTGGTGTAGTCGCCGCCGATGGTAGCCGGGTTGGAGAAGTCCTCCAGAGACTGGATGAACACCAGCAGCGCGCCGGAGATGATGCCGGGGAGGGACAGGGGGAAGGTAACCGTCCAGAAGGTTTTCCAGCGGCCTGCGCCCATGTTGCAGGCGGCATCCTCTACAGAGGCGTCGATGGAGGCCAGAATGCCGGAGAGGGTCAGGTAGGCGATGGGGAAGAAGCTCATCACCTGAACCACAATCAGGCTCTTGAGGCCGTATACGCTGCTGCCGGTGATGCCAAGCAGGTTCTTGGAAATCAGACCCTGCTTGCCGAAGAGGAAGATAATGGACAGGGACAGCACGAAGGGCGGGGAGAGGATGGGCAGCGTGGCCATGGTCTTGAAAAAGCCCTTGGCCGGTACGTTGACCCGGGTGACGGTATAGGCAAAGACATAGCCGATGAAGGTGGCGATGACGGCCACAATCAGGCCCAGCGCCATGGTGCGGCCGAAGACCTTGCCGTACCGGGGCGTTTGCAGGATGGTGATGAGATTGGCCAGAGAGAAGGCACCGGTCTCATCCGTAAGGCTGTAGATCAGCGTTTTGGCCAGAGGATAGATGACGAACAGCAGCAACAGCGCGAACGAGAGGATGATGGCAATCAGCAGCAGGGGCTGGCGCAGGATCATCTTCGTTTCATTGAGGCGCTTTGCGCGGGTAGTGGCATTTGCCATGAGCGTTCCTCCTGAGTGAGAGTGTCAAAAGCGGCGAGAAAGCTGCGCAAGGGAGTTCCGCCTTCTCTGTCTTGGTATGCGGGCCCCCTCCCCTTGGGGGAGGAGGCCCGTTTGCGGGAAATCAATCAGAAATCTATTGGGATCAGCCCTCGGGCTTGGTGGCGATCTTATTCTCGAACTGCTCGCAGTACTCGCTCTTGACGCTGGCAGCCCAAACGGCGTCATAATCAATCACGGGAACCTCATCCAGCGTCACCAGACCGTCGGCCACAGGAGCGGCGGTGTTGGTGGGAACGCGGAAGGAGTCGTTTTCGGCGTAGCAGCCCTGACCGGCCTCGGAGGTCATCCAGTCGATGAACTTCTTAGCGTTCTCCTGCTCGTCGGCCTTGCCGCCCTTGATGAGGGCCATGGCGCCCACCTCATAACCGGTGCCGTCGGTGGGGAAGCTCAGCTCAATGTGATAGCCCTCGGGAGTCAGCTGCAGGGCGTCGTGAGAGAAAGTGAGGGCGATGGCGGCCTCACCGATGGCCACGGCATTGGGAGCGGCGGAGCCGGACTTGGTGTACTGACTCATGTTGGTGTTCAGCTTTTCCAGATAGTCCCAGACCTGATCGTCGCCCTTGAGCTGAACCAGCGTGGCCAGAACGGTGTAGGCGGTGCCGGAGGTGGCGGGGTGGGCCATGATGATCTCACCCTTGAACTCGGGCTTCAGCAGGTCTTCCCAGCTGGTGGGATATTCCAGACCCTTTTCGGCAAACCAGTCGGCGTTGCAGGCGAAGGCGATGCAACCCACATAGATGGGGTTCCAGGTACCGGTGGGATCCAGATAAGTAGAGGGTGTCTTGTCCAGATTGGGAGACTGATAGGCTTCCAGCAAGCCCTTATCCACGGCGGCGATGTAGTTATCCGTAGAGCCGCCGAACATCAGCGTTGCCTGAGGATTGTCCTTCTCGGCTTCCACACGGGTCAGCATCTCACCGGCGGAGAGGCGGACATAGTTGATCTTGATGCCGGTTTCCTGCTCAAACTTGTTGAAATAGTAGATGACTTCGCTTTCGGGGAATGCGGTGTAAACGGAGAGTTCCTTGCTGCCGGAGGATTCGGCGGGCTGCTCGGTCTTGGAATCGTCAGTCTTGGGAGCCTCGGTCTTGCCGCCGCCGCAGGCGGTGAGGGCCAGCAGGCTGGTGGCAGCCAGCAGAGCGGCGAACAGGCGCTTAGTGGATTTCTTCATAAATCGTTTCTCCTTCTCATCCATTATTTATTTCCATTCCGCACTGCGGAAGAGAAAACACGGCTTTGCGGGAACCTTGGACAGTTCCTCTTTGCGGGAAACAAGCTGCGGACCAACTCATAGCACCAGTTGTCCTGACTTCTATCCGGGCCCGCAATCCATTTCTATGTAGGCGGTTCGCAGTTTAGCATGGACAGGCGGCATCCGGTCAGACGCTGCGCAAACACTCCAACTTATGGCAGTGTAAACAATGAACACATATGTGCAACCGTTTACATTGACAACAATACCACATATTTCCAAATGCGTCAATGAAGAATGTACTTTTTCTACATCTGATGCAAAAAGAACCCTGTATGCTTTGTACAAAATGGACAATGCGGCTTGCGGCCGCACGGCTTTTGCTTTTGGCACATACACAAATGACTGCGAATACTGGCGAAAAATATTAGAGGCATCCGCCATGTAAAAGTCCTTTTCAGCTGCGTTTTATGTAACCGCTTACATTATAAATCAAGAGGGCAGCACATAAAAAGCCTCCGCCAAACGGCGGAGGCTTTTGCTTTGTTGAAAACAGGCAACCACGGGCTATGCCCGTGGAATAAAAAAGGCTAAGCCTATGAGAGGGAAAAGATAAACCTCCCATGCTACAATCGAAGCAGGTTTGCCGACCGCAAGAAAAGTAGCAGAGGAGGAATATCCATGTTTGGAACACAAAAGAAAGAGGAAATAGATAGTCTTGCCCATACACGCTGGAACTGTAAATAACACATAGCCTTTGCAATGGTATTTTCAATCACACATTGTTGTGTGAATTTCATCAAGGCAAGCTGTTACTCCATTTAACGATACCTTTTGAAGAAAAGCCAAAGACCAACTTACCGAGCGACAATCTCAAGTACTACCGTCAGCGAAAACAGATGACAACAAGACAGTTGGCGGAAAAGCTGGATATTGTACCATCAACTGTTGTGATGTATGAAAATGGAAAACGTCCTATTCCTTATGATGTAGCTATTAAGCTGGCAGATGTTTTGGAAATCGAAGCGACCTTACTCTGTGATGATTTCTCCCGTTTCCTTTCTGTACCCTATACCGAAGCGCTAAAGAGCGTTAGAACGGCTCTGAGGCTGTCACAGAAGGCTTTTGCAGAACGGATAGGGATTGTACCAAGCTACTACTATAAAATCGAAGAAGGCAATCGCAGACCGTCACGAAAGGTTTATCAGAAGATATATGCTGCGCTTGAAACGACCAGTCTACAAACTTCACTTTTAGGGGAGCATCCATTACAATGAAGGTAAAAGACAAAACGATTGGAGGAGTGACTATGGCACAGAATTTGACTTATACCCGTTGCGGTGATTATCTTATCCCTGATATTCGGTTAAGCTACACAAGCGATAAACCGCTTGGAAAATACGGCAGGATGCGCAGAGCTTATCTGGAGCAAAACAACCCTATGTTACTCGATGATTTAATTCTTACTGAAACTTTGTTCCCGCATCTTTGGAAAATTGATGAGATAGCACATTGCAGAATGGAGCGGCTGACGGAGAAGCTTTTGGAAAGAAATCCCGCTCCGGATAAAGCAACTCAACAACTTGCATGGGTTCAGCACATGAATATGCTGAAAGCACAGGCTGAAGAAATTATAGTTGCAGAGCTGATTTACAGTTAAATAACCAATAAAAGAATGGGCTGGCTCGAAAGGGTCAGTCCATTTGTTATGCAGAAGAACAATTCTTGAATTGTGTTTTTGACAGTTCCAGAATTGTGATTTTCACAATTCGAGAGTTGTGAAAATCACAATGTAATAATACTGATAATAACTATACTGATTATAGTGATACCGATTCGTTTCTTTCTCTTCCTATCCGGAATGGAAAAGAAAGGATAAGATGTTATATAACTGATGGTGAGGCAGTGGTATACCTTTATTGCAGAATATCTTTTTCGCTATCTCATGTAGAAATGTGATCGACGAGCATAAAAAATAAATAATTTTGTGATTGTAATTTATATGGATTTCGCATATAATAAAAGCGTGATTATAAAGCATAAAACTCCAATAAAAATGTGAGGAGTGATTCTATGGAACGATTTATCTTAAAAAA